>PXDM01000483.1 GCA_003565055.1 Paracoccaceae bacterium | reverse complement strand
CGGCCAGATGGCCAGCAGTCCGTATCCCGGGTGCCAGGCGAGCAGGGCGAGCGTGACACAGAACAACACCAGCCCCACGCTGATCACCCGGAGCATGTCGACGCCTTGCCGGGCTAGACGGCTGGTCAGGTGCCCCCAGGCGGCGAACCCCACGGTGGTCGCAACGGCCAGCATCAGGAGGTAATGGGCCACCATGCCGCGGTCAAACCCCGGGCCTGGGAGGCGGATTCGTAGAAGCTGAGTGTGTCCCGCACGCGTTCGGGCAGGTTGTGCGCTTCATCGACCAGAAGCAGCGAGGCGTCCGGGCCAAGATCAAGGTCAGTCGCGGGATCTGTTGTCATGCACAAGCTCTCTTATTTGTCTCAATAAGTAGAGCGCTGCGTCGCGCAGGTCAATTTCCCGTTTGGCTCAGGCGTTCTGGATGAAACAGGCCAGCGTGTCAGCGACCTGTTCGGGGGATTGGTCGCGCCGGATGATATCGACGAAGCCGTGACCGGGCAGCAGGAAATAGCTGAAGGTCGAATGGTCGATCAGGAAGAACTCGTCCTCCGTGTCCTGCCGCGCGAAATAAACGCGATAGGCGCGCGCCGCCTCGCGCAACTGCTCTTCCGATCCGGTCAGCCCGATCATCTCGGGATGCATGAAACGCACGAATTCGGCCAATGCCTCTTGCGTGTCGCGCTCATGATCGACCGAGACGAAGACCGGCGTGACCTCCATGCCGCGTTCCGTCAGCAGATCGACGGCCTGCGCATTGCGCGCTGTGTCGAGCGGGCAGACATCAGGGCAAAACGTGTAGCCGAAATAGAGGAGCGTCGGGCGATCCGCGAAATCGGCCTCGGTCATCACCTCACCGTTATGGTTGACCAGCTCGAACGGCCCGCCGATCGCGCCTGCGCCCCCGGTGATCGACGTGCCGCGACATTGCGCGAAATCGCCCGATTGCGATCCGCTGAACACCATATATCCCAGACCACCCAGCAGCGCTGCGATGAAGCCAAGAGCCAGAACAGAATAGAGACGAATCATCAGCAATCCCCGGTTGCACGCAACGCCTCTTGATGCCTCATGGCTTGCGCTCTAACAATCCCGCTTAGCGCAACTGTGACAAGACGCCCCGTTTTTGCGCCCTCAACCCCCGTGCTGTGCAGGGATGCCGCCATGACCTTACCCGCCTTTGGCGAGATCTCGCAGGACCATCGCGGCGACTGGGTGCGGCTGCGCACCATGACCTATGTGCGCATGCTGGCGCTCACCGGGCAGGCTGGGGCCGTGCTGGTCGCGCATCTCTATTTCGGGCTGCAATATGAGGTCACGCTGGTCTGGCTGGTGATGGGCGCGGCGGCCCTGTCGATCCTGTCCTCGCTGTTTCTCTTTCCGCAGACCAAGCGGCTGTCGGAGACCGAGGCGTTTCTGACCTTCCTCTTCGATATCGCGCTGCTGGTCTGCCTGCTCTATCTGACAGGCGGGATCACCAATCCGTTCAGCCTGCTGATCCTCGCGCCGATTGCTGTCTCGGCCATGGCGCTCAGGCCGCGCTCGACGTTGATCCTGTCGCTGATCGCCATCGCGCTGGTGACGCTGATCGCGCTGAGCTATCAGCCGCTGCGTTTCGACGATGGCACGGCGCTGGTGGTGCCGCCGCTCTTTGCCTTCGGGTTCTGGGCGGCGATTGTCATCGGGATTCTGTTTCAGGCGTTTTACGCGCATCGCGTGGCGGCTGAGGGCACATCGCTGGCCAATGCGCTTCTGGCCGCGCAGATGGCGCTGTCGCGCGAGCAGAAACTCACCGATCTGGGCGGCGTGGTCGCCGCGACCGCGCATGAACTCGGCACGCCGCTTGCGACAATCAAGCTGATCGCCACGGAACTGGAGCGCGAGTTGCGCGACAAGCCGGAACTGGCCGAGGATGCGATGATCCTGTCGCAACAGACGGATCGCTGCCGCGATATCCTGCGCTCGATGGGACGGGCGGGCAAGGAAGATACGCATCTGCGCCGCGCGCCCATCGAGGCTGTGCTGATGGAAGCCGCCGAGCCGCATCTTGCACGCGGCAAGGAGGTCCATTTCCAGACGATCCCCGGGACAGGCGGCACGGCGGATCAGCCGATGATCGAGCGCCGGCCCGAGATCATCCACGGGCTGCGCAACCTCATCCAGAACGCGGTTGACTTCGCCCGCGCGGAGGTCTGGGTCGAAGCGCGCTGGACGGACAGGCATCTGAGCATCCGCATCCTCGATGACGGGCCGGGCTTCGCGCCGCAGATCATCGGGGCCATTGGCGAGCCCTTCATCCGCAACCGTCGCGAGACTGGCCGCCTGCGCCACCGACCGGATTATGAGGGGATGGGGCTGGGGCTATTCATCGCGAAGACCCTGCTGGAACGTTCTGGCGCGGTGCTCGATTTCACCAATGCCGATCCTGCAGCCCCGGACGCGTCCACTCAGGGGCGGGCTACCGGCGCGCAGATCACGCTGGTCTGGTCTCTCTCGCGCATCTCAATTGATCCAGTGGCACCGCTGGGAGAAAACACGCCTTTCCTGCCATGACCCCGCCACCGCAAAGGTGAATGGACAAAAACGCTGGTTTTGCTATCTTTCGGGCTAACGGCTCTGACGGAAGGATTCCCCATGGCGTTGCCTCTTGCTCCACTGGCTGCGATGGCCGCGAAATACGGCGCGGTTGCGCTGGCAGGCTATGCGCTGGCGCGGCAGGTGCAGCCTGGTCGCACCGACCAGACAGTCGAGGATGCGCTGGACGATCTCGATGAAGGGCTGAGCATGCATCGCCCGCGTGACCGCGAACAGGTCAATGGCGCCGTGCGGTTTCGCCGCGTTCTGCGCCTCGGAACGCAGGGGCCGGGCATCGAGATCGACGCCACTGCGCTGGGACGGTTCCGGTTCCGCCGCGTATGAGCGCACTGACGCTGTTTCACAGCCACAGCTCGCCCTATGTGCGCAAGGTCATGGTGCTTGTGCATGAAGCCGGGCTCGCGGATCAGATCACGCTGATCGAGAACGCATCGGGCACGCCGCTCGATCCCGGCGCGACACCGATTGCGGCCAATCCCTTGGGCAAGATCCCGGTTCTGATGCGCAGCGATGGCAGTGCGCTCTATGACAGCCGGGTGATCTGCCAGTATCTCGACGCGCGCGCGGCATCGGGCTTCTACCCGGACGGGCCGCGCAGATGGGATGCGCTGGTGCTGGAGGCGACAGCGGACGGGATACTCGATGCCGCACTCCTCATGGTCTATGAACACCGCCTGCGCCCGGAGACGCTGCAATTCCCCGCCTATGTCGACGGGCAGTGGGGCAAGGTCGCCCGCAGTCTCGATCTGATCGAGGACCGCTGGATGGCCTATCTGGCGGGGCCGCTCTGCATCGGACAGATCGCGCTGGCTTGCGCGCTCGGCTATCTGGACCTGCGCCACGCGGCCCGCGACTGGCGCGCGGACCGGCCCGCGCTGGCGGCCTGGCACGAACGCATCAGCGCGCGCGACAGCCTGCGTGTAACGGCGCCGCCGGATACGTGAGCAGGTTGTTTGCGCTGACACCCAAAACCTGCGCAAAATGCGTGCAAAAGCGGCAGAAAATCCACTCCCCTGCGACACTCTAACCCGGATTCGCGGCTAGACGCGTTGGGCTTTCCCGGCTAAATAGCAATCCGTGAGGCTACATTTCTGATGTGGCCAGAGCACTTATTGCAGCCACGTACCCACATGAAAGGGAGTATGCTCGTGTCCCATTCCGATGACAACGACGCCACCCGCCGGGACTTCATCTATTACGCCACAGCCGGGGCCGGTGTTGTTGTGACCGGCGCGGCAGTCTGGCCCTTGGCCAATCAGATGAACCCAACAGCCGATGTTCAGGCGCTTTCGTCGATCTTCGTCGATGTCGGCGATCTGGAACCGGGCGGTCAGGTGACCGTGAACTTCCTCGGCAAGCCAGTCTTCCTGCGCCGTCGCACGCCCGAAGAAATCGAGGCCGCGCGCGCCGTTGACCTGTCGGAACTCAGCATTGACCGCGAGTCGCGCAATCCCAACAAACCGGGCACGGATGCCTCTGACGAAAACCGCACGCTTGATGATGCGGGCGAATGGCTGGTCATGATCGGCGTCTGCACGCATCTGGGCTGTGTGCCGCTCGGCAACGGAGCAGGTGATTTCGACGCATGGTTCTGCCCCTGCCACGGCTCGCATTACGACACGGCTGGTCGGATTCGTCGCGGTCCGGCACCGGAAAACATGCATATCCCGGTGGCGCAATTCGTTGACGACACAACAATTCAGCTGGGCTAAGGGAGAACGAACTTATGTCTGGTATTCCACACGACCATTACGAGCCGAAGACCAATCCTGAAAAGTGGCTGCACCGCCGCTTGCCGATTGTCGGCCTGATCTATGACACGATCATGATCCCCACGCCCAAGAACCTCAACTGGATGTGGATCTGGGGCATCGTGCTGTTTTTCTGCCTTGTGCTGCAGATCGTCACCGGCATCGTGCTCGCGATGCATTACACGGCGGATGTGAACCACGCTTTTGCCAGTGTCGAACATATCATGCGCAATGTGAATGGCGGGCATATGCTGCGCTATCTGCATCAGAACGGCGCGATGCTGTTCTTCTTCGCTGTCTATCTGCATATGTTCCGCGGCATGTATTACGGCAGCTACAAAGCCCCGCGCGAGATCACCTGGATCATCGGCATGCTGATCTATCTGGCGATGATGGCGACAGCCTTCATGGGCTATGTGCTGCCCTGGGGTCAGATGTCCTTCTGGGGCGCGACCGTGATCACGGGCCTCTTCGGTGCGATCCCGGGTATCGGTGACACGCTGCAGACCTGGCTGCTGGGCGGACCTGCTGTCGATAACGCGGCGCTGACGCGCTTCTTCTCGCTGCATTACCTGCTGCCCTTCGTGATCCTGGGTCTGGCAATCGTCCATGTCTGGGCCTTCCATACCACCGGCAATAATAACCCCACCGGGGTCGAAGTGCGCCGGACGTCGAAAGAGGAAGCTGCGAAAGACACGCTGCCTTTCTGGCCCTATTTCGTCATCAAAGACCTGTTCGCGCTGGCCGTGATCCTCGCGCTTTTCTGGGCGCTGGTGGGCTTCATGCCAAACTTCCTAGGCCATACTGACAATTACATCGAGGCCAATCCGCTGGTGACCCCGTCCGAGATCGTGCCCGAATGGTATTTCCTGCCCTTCTACGCCATCCTGCGCGCCTTTACCGCAGATGTCTGGGTCGTGATTGCCGTGAACTGGCTGACCTTCGGGATCGTGGATGCGACCTTCTTCGGCGTGCTCGCGATGTTCGGCTCGATCTTCGTCTGGGCGCTTCTGCCCTGGCTCGACACCTCTTCGGTGCGGTCCGGTCGCTATCGCCCGATGTTCAAGATCTGGTTCTGGCTCTTCATCGTGAATTTCGTGGTGCTGACCTGGGCCGGGGCGATGCCCGCCGAAGGGATCTACACGAATATCGCGCTGATCGGGACCACCTACTGGTTCGCCTATTTCCTCGTGATCATGCCGCTTCTGGGCGTGCTCGAAAAGCCGCTGCCACAGCCCGCGAGCATCGAGGAAGATTTCAAGGCGAGCCTGAAATCCGGCAAGGACGGCGGCCCCAAAGGCCCGGCAGCCGATCCGATCCCCGCAGAATGACGGCAACCCGAAAGGAAACTGATATGAAACTGAAGAACCTTGCGGTTGCTGCTCTTTCGGCTCTGGTGCTGGCCCTGCCAGCCACCACGGCCGAGGCCTCGAAAGTGAAGGGTGAAGTCACGAATTTCGACTTCTCCTTTCAGGGGCTGACCGGCACCTATGACCGCAACCAACTGCAGCGCGGCCTGCAGGTCTTTCACGAGGCCTGCGCCTCTTGTCACGGCCTGCAATATGTGGCCTTCCGCACACTCTCCGACCGCAATGGCCCGGAATTGCCGGAAGATCAGATGCGTGCTTTCGCAGATATGTACGAAGTCTGGGACGATGAATTGCGCGACTGGCGCCCGGCCACGGGCCCCGATCACTTCCCGGAATCGCAATTCGAAGGTGCGCCCGATCTCAGCCTGATGACCAAGGCCCGTGCGGGCTTCAGCGGCCCCTACGGCCTCGGCATCAACCAGTTGATGAAGGGCATTGGCGGCCCGGAATACATCGCTTCCTTCCTGCTTGGCTATACGGGTGAGGAAGACTTCCAGGCCGGGTCCATGTTCTATGAAAACAGCGCCTATGGCGGATGGGTCTCCATGGCGCCTGTACTGTTCGAAGACATGGTGTTCTACGAGGACGGGACGCCCGCCACCGAGGAGCAAATGGCGCTTGATGTTGCGGCCTTCCTGATGTGGACTGCGGAGCCGAAACTGGTCGAACGCAAGCATGCCGGGTTTGTCGGCGTGATCTTCCTGTCGATCTTCGCGGCACTGCTCTACCTGAGCAACAAGCAGCTCTGGGCCCCGATCAAAAAGGCCGCCAAGGAAGACTGATCTTCCCAGCATAACCACGCAAAGCGCGCCCCCATCGGGCGCGCTTTTTGCTTTTCATGGCCCGATAATCCAGATAGCCCTGCGCTGGTTAACATGTGAAGGACGCGATCATGTCCGACAATCTGCGCGGCGCGCTCTTGATGTCTCTGGCGATGGCCGGTTTCGCGCTGGAGGATATGTTCATCAAGCTTCTGGCCGATGGCTTACCGGTCGGTCAGATCCTGTTGCTGCTGGGCATGGGCGGCGCGCTCGCTTTCGGGCTCATGGCGCATCGGCAGGGCCAGTCAGTGCTCTCGGCGGATGTCCTGCTGCGCCCGGTCCTGATCCGCAACCTCCTGGAATTGATCGGCACAGTGGGCTTCGTGTTGG
>PXDM01000536.1 GCA_003565055.1 Paracoccaceae bacterium | reverse complement strand
TGGATTCGATGCTGATCGGCTTTGCCAAGCAGGATGACCAGATCCACTCGCCAAATGAAAAGTATGATCTGGACAGCTTCCATCGGGGCATCCGGTCCTGGGCGCGGATTATCGACGCTGTGGCAAAGGCTTGAGCGACGAGGTGCAACCGCTGCCGGCAGTGTCGCAAAACCCGCTCGATGTTGGATTTGTGCAAGACCCCTATCCGGCCTATGAGCGCATGCGCGCATTGGGACCGCTGGTGTTCTGGCGCGATTACGCCCTGCCCTGTGCCGTCAGCTTTGCCGCTGCCAATGCCATCCTGCGCGACCGGCGCTTCGGGCGCGTCCCGCCGGAGCCGCCCGCGATCCCCGACCACCTCGCGCCCTTCTACGCGATCGAGGCGCATTCGATGCTGGAACTGGAGCCCCCGCGCCACACGCGGCTGCGCAACCTGGTGCTGCGCGCCTTCACCTCGCGCCGGATCGCAGCCCTCGGGCCAGAGATCACGGCGCTGAGCCAAGACCTGATTGCCGCTCTGCCCGAAGGCGAATTTGATCTGCTCACAGGCTTCGCCCAACCCCTGCCGGTGATCGTGATCGCGCGGCTTCTGGGTGTGCCCGACAGCATGGCCCCGGACCTGCTTCGCTGGTCAAGCGCGATGGTCGGCATGTATCAGGCCGGTCGCACCCGCGCCGATGAAGACCGCGCCGCCACTGCCAGCCGCGAGTTCGCCGATTTCCTGCGCAGCTACATCGCCGCCCGGCGTGCCAGCCCCCGCGACGATCTGATCACCCATCTGATCGCCGCCGAAGACGATGGCACCACGCTCAGCCCTGACGAGATGATCTCGACCTGTGTCCTGCTCCTGAATGCGGGGCATGAAGCGACGGTCCACAGCCTCGGGAATGCTGTCAAGACGCTGATCGAGAACGGGCATTTCGGCCGCACACCGATCACCGAGGCGCTGGTCGAGGAATGCCTGCGGTTTGATCCGGCGCTGCATCTCTTCACTCGTTGGGCTTATGACGATATCGACGTGATGGGCCGCCTCATCCCCAAGGGCACGCAGATCGCCTGCCTGCTCGGTGCGGCCAATCGCTGCCCCCGCCATTGGGACACGCCCGAAACCTTCGACCCCATGCGCCCTGCCAAGCCGCATCTGGGCTTCGGTGCGGGGCTGCATTTCTGCCTCGGCGCACCACTCGCGCGGCTGGAATTGCGGCTGGGCTTGCAGGCCTTGAGCGCAGCGATGCCGCAGCTGCGCCTGACCGAAACGCCACAATACGCGGATATCTACCACTTCCATGGGCTGGCGCGCTTGCAGGTTGCGCGCAGTTAGCCCCTTTCCCTTGCACCTGCGCCGGATATGTTTCACATCAGGGCGAACACCCTACGGACAAGGCAGGACGAGACAGCATGACCGGACATCAAAAACCAACCGAAGACATTTCTGTGCGCGATGTGTTCGGAATTGACTCGGATATGTCGGTCAAGGGCTTTGCCGAACCGACCGACCGCGTCCCGGCACTTGATCCGACCTATAAATTCGACCCCGACACGACGCTGGCGATTCTGGCGGGCTTTGCCTATAACCGCCGCGTCATGATCCAGGGCTATCACGGCACGGGCAAATCCACCCATATCGAACAAGTGGCCGCGCGGCTGAACTGGCCCTCGGTGCGCGTGAACCTCGACAGCCATATCTCGCGCATCGACATGATCGGCAAGGACGCGATCAAACTGCGCGATGGCGCGCAGGTGACCGAGTTTCAGGAAGGCATCCTGCCCTGGGCGCTGCGCAATCCAGTGGCGATTGTCTTTGACGAATATGATGCAGGCCGCCCCGATGTGATGTTCGTGATCCAGCGTGTGCTGGAACATGACGGCAAGCTGACGCTTCTGGACCAGAACGAGATCATCACCCCGCATCCCTGTTTCCGGCTCTTTGCGACGGCGAATACGGTCGGTCTGGGCGACACGACGGGCCTCTATCACGGGGTCCAGCAGATCAACCAGGCGCAGATGGACCGCTGGTCGCTGGTCGCGACGCTGAACTACCTGTCCCATGACGCCGAAGCCGCAATCGTGCTGGCCAAGAATCCGGCCTATAACACGGCCAAGGGACGGCAGGAGATCAGCCAGATGGTCACGGTCGCGGATATGACGCGCACGGCCTTCATGAATGGCGATCTGTCCACCGTCATGTCGCCCCGGACGGTCATCAACTGGGCCGAGAATGCGCGGATCTTCCGCTCGATCGGCTATGCGTTCCGGCTGTCCTTCCTGAACAAATGCGACGAGCTGGAGCGCCAGACCGTGGCCGAATTCTATCAGCGTTGTTTTGACGAGGAACTGCCCGAATCGGCGGTCAGCACCGCGCTGGGCTGATCCGACCGGGGGCGCGGACGCCCCCGGCCAAAGCTGTCAGCCGTCCCGCCGCAAGCGCTCATGCGCCGAGAGCGCGAGATAAAGCCCGGCGCAGATCAGCAGGATATGGAACTGGTTGAACAGCAAGATGTGGATGGGCGGCGCCCAATAGGCCACGATCAGCACGCCGACGACGATCAGCGCGGCCCCGGCCCCGGCCAGCCGCGTGACCAGATCACCCCAACGCCCGCGCAGCGCGCCCCCGATGATCAGCGCGAATCCCGCAAGGATCTCAGCCCCGCCTGCAATCGCCCAGAGGCTCAGCGGCAGCCCCCAGCCCGCCGCAACATCCGCCGAGAGCGGGAATTTGTCGAAGCCATATTGCAGGAGCACCAGTGCCAGTGGCAGGCGCAAAAGCCAATGCGCGTGATGCATGCCCGGCAGCACGCGGCTCGTCCGTTGGATTACGTCTGAAACGAATGCCATCTCATGGCCCTCCTGTGGTGAATAGACATAGTCCCGCGTGAACGTCTCACGCAGCGGCTTCATCCGACACATCCCGCTCACAGGCAGTGACGTCCGCGTGTGAGCGTCGGGGCAGCCCTGAGCCATCATGTCACCGCGCCCGCATTTTTCGCGCGAAGATACATCTCGACTTAACGAATGGCGGCTAGGGTGAGAGCTTCCAGAGGCACAGATCAAGACACAGGAATCGCATGAAAGATATCCAAACACCAGCGGACACCAGCGCGCAACCTGTCACGCTGGAAGGGATTGCCGCGCAAAGCCAGGACGCGGCGCGCCATGCCACGCGCAGCGTCGACAGCATCAGCCGCATCACCGCGCAGATGAAGATGCTGGCGATCAACGCCAAGATTGAAGCGGCGCGGGCCGGTCAGATCGGGCGCGGCTTTTCCATCGTCGCGGATGAGGTGAGAAATGTCGGCGTTCAGGTCGACGAAATCGCCTGTGACATCCGGGCACAATTGTCGCAACGGCTTTCGTCTCTGGACGAGATGGTGGTCGCTCTGGATCAGCAAAGCACCGGCGCGAGGCTGGTCGATCTCGCCTTCACGGCAGTCGATACGATGGATCGCAACCTCTATGAGCGCACCTGCGATGTGCGCTGGTGGGCGACGGATTCGGCCTTTGTGTCCGCGCTGGAGGCGCCCGATCCCGGCACGCTGGCCCATGCGACGAAACGGCTGGGCGTGATCCTTGATGCCTATAACATCTATCTCGATCTGTGGATCATGGACCGCAATGGCGAGATCGTAGCCAATGCCCGCCCCGACAAATACCCGGTCAAGGGGAAATCCGTGCAGAATCTGTCGTGGTTTCCCAAAGCACTGGCACAGACGGCCGGCGACGCGTTCGAGGCCGGAGAGGTCGTGCGCTCCCCCTATCTCGGCAACCGCCTGACGCTCAGCTACGCCTGCGCAATCCGCGCAGGGGGCGACAAGCATGGGCAGGTTCTCGGCGTCATGGCGACCTGTTTCGACTGGGAATCACAAGCCCGCGACATCCTGACCTCGCTGCGCATGGACGAGACCATGCGCAAACGCAACACCCGCGCGCTGCTGATCGACCGAAATGGTGACGTCATTGCAGCCTCTGACAGCGCGGAGGTCCGAAGCGCGAAAATAACCATCCCCGCAGATATGGACCCGCATCACGGGTATTACACCGAGGGCAATCGCCTCGTGTGCTATCACATCACCGAAGGGTTCGAAACCTATCAGGGGCTCGGCTGGCGCGGGGTGATCCTGCAAGACCTGCCCTGACGCCGCGCGCCTCTCGACAGGCCAGAAGGGCGCGCGCAGCCGCATGACGCGGTGACCTGCCGGGGTCAGAAGCAGACTGTCCCGCAGACCGCTGGAGTTAAACGAAGTGCAGCGCGACTGGCCGACCTGTGCCGCGCCGCGCGAACCCTGTTCGCACGGCCGGCCAACCGCCTCTCAGCCCTGTCGCGCCGCCATCGTGGCACGCGTCCACCAGTCCAGTTCCGAGAGCATCGCATCGGCAGAGCCGCCAATCGAGCCCTCAATCGCCGCGATGGGCTTGGGGTCGCCGCCCAGCGGATGCACTGCGAAGAAATCGCTGCCGCCGATATGCACTGCCGAGCGTGTCGCGGCCATCTGCAACTCGATGCCGATGCTGCGCAGATGCTCTGCCGCGCGGGTGCCGCCAACCGAGCCGTAGCTGACGATCCCGAAGGCCTTGCGGTTCCATTCGACATAGGCCTGATCGAGCGCGTTTTTGAGCGCGCCGGTGATCGAGCGGTTATATTCCGGGGTGACAAAAATATAGCCATCGAACTGGCCGATGGCCTCTTGCCACTTGCGCGCCGCTGCATCCTCGGAGGGCATCCAGGCATTCGAGGCCACTTCATTGAAGAGCGGCAGATCGAAACTCTTGAGATCGACAAGCTCCACCTCCCAATCGCCGCGCGCGCGGGCACGCTCAAGGATCCATTGCGCGGGCGTCTCACCAAAGCGCGAGTCGCGGGTCGTGCCGAGAATGACGGCGATGCGGGGGGTCTGTGTCATGGGAAACTCCTGTTCATTGTCCTGCCCCTCATCTGCGCCCTGGCTGCGTGCTTTCATAGATGCGCATCAGCACAGCGCCTGTGCAGAAATCAACGGCCCGGCGCCGCGCGTGCTTTCCAACGCGGCGGCGCTGGGCTATCTCTGGGGCAAGCGAGAAGGACCCGAGCCGCGCATGACCCGCACCGACAACCCTGCCGATCCGTTCAAGAAAGCCCTGTCTGACACCGCGCGCACCATGGCCGATGCGCGCGAGATGACCGTGACCTATTCGGTCGATCCGCCCGGCATGAGCGGCGACACGATGCGCCTGCCGCAAGTCACCCGCCGCCTGACCCGCGACGAGGTGCTTCTGGCGCGCGGCACGGCCGACACGCTGGCGCTGCGCCACCGCTTCCATGACGCGGGCTGTCACGCGAAATACATGCCGCAGGGGCAGATGGCGCGCGATCTCTATCAGGCGATGGAAGAAGCCCGCTGCGAGGCCGTGGGCGCGCAGCACATGCCCGGCACCGCCAAGAATATTGACGCGCGCATCGCCCATGAAGCCAATCGCAAGGGTTACGCGCAGATCCGCGACCGGCAGGACGCGCCCCTCTCGGTTGCCGCGAATTACATGATCCGGCAGCTCGCGACAGGCCGCGATCTGCCCGAGGGCGCGGGGCAAGTGCTCGATCTGTGGCGCGGCTTCATCGAGGAACGCGCGGGTGAAACCCTTGACGGGCTGGAGGACGCGCTGGCCGATCAGGGCGCTTTCGCGCGGCTGGCGCGGCAGATGATCTCGGATCTGGGCTATGGCGATCAGCTGGGCGATGACCCCGATGATCTGGGTGACGAGGATGAGGGCACTGAGGACGAGAGCGACGACCAGCCCGAGGAGCCTGAAAACCCCGACAGTCAGGGCGATGATGACGCGTCAGATGACGACAGCGAAGACGAGAGCCCGACGCAGGACAGCGCGCAGGCTGATATGGCGATGGAAGACGACTCCGATGACGAGATGTCGGACGCGACCGAGATGCCCGAGGCCGAAGCCCCGCAGGAGCCGCCCGCACCGCCGCCCCATTCCGAAGCCAGCGCAGATTACAAGGTTTTCGCGACCGAGTTTGACGAGGAAATCCGCGCCGAGGATCTGGCGGACCCGGCAGAACTGGAACGCCTGCGCGCCTATCTCGACCAGCAGCTGGAGCCGCTGAAAGGGGCCGTCTCACGGCTCGCGAACAAGCTGCAGCGCCGGTTGCAGGCACAGCAGAACCGCTCCTGGCTCTTCGATCTGGAAGAGGGGATTCTCGATGCCGGGCGGCTGGCGCGGGTGGTAGCGAACCCCACGACGCCGCTCAGCTTCAAGCAGGAAAAGGATACTGAATTCCGCGACACGGTGGTGACGCTTCTCTTGGACAATTCCGGCTCGATGCGCGGGCGGCCCATTTCCATCGCGGCGATCTGTGCCGATGTTCTGGCCCGCACGCTGGAGCGCTGCAATGTCAAGGTCGAGATCCTCGGCTTCACGACCCGCGCCTGGAAAGGCGGGCAGTCGCGCGAGCGCTGGCTGCAGGAGGGGCGCAGCGCGCAGCCCGGACGGCTCAATGACCTGCGCCACATCATCTACAAACAGGCCGATGCGCCCTGGCGTCGGGTGCGCCCCAATCTGGGACTGATGATGAAAGAGGGGCTGTTGAAGGAAAATATCGACGGCGAGGCGCTGGAATGGGCGCATCGGCGCATGCTGGCCCGGCCCGAGGTGCGCAAGATCCTGATGGTGATCTCGGACGGGGCGCCGGTCGATGACAGCACGCTGTCGGTGAATGCGGCGAATTATCTCGAGAAGCATTTGCGCGACGTGATTGCCATGGTCGAGCGCCGCCGCGCGGTCGAATTGCTGGCCATCGGCATCGGCCATGACGTGACGCGCTACTATGAGCGCGCGGTCACGATCACGGATGTCGAGCAACTCGCAGGCGCGATGACCGAGCAACTCGCCGCCCT
>PXDM01000463.1 GCA_003565055.1 Paracoccaceae bacterium | reverse complement strand
CCGCGAGCGCGTCAGCATCGGTCAGATCGACCTCTTCAAACGGACCAAAACGTACGGCCGCAGCGCGCCCTGTGGACAGATTGTCGAGTGCCACGGGGACATGCCCCGCCTGCGCGAGCAATTTGCACATGTGCGCGCCGATATATCCCGCGCCCCCGGTCACGAAAACAACACTCATCTCATGTCCCTACTGATCCTAAGGCCTCGGCATATCAGGTTTTCTGATCAGGGGCGAGTATGTTGATAACAAAAGAAAAAGATCAATATGCTACAGACAATGGAAAATGCACCAAACTCAGTTCAAGTGAGCAGAGCGCTCATCCATGACACCGCAAAGGGGAAGCCGCCCTCAAGCGGGGGGGGGGCCACAAACGGATAGCACATAGCGCGGCGACCGCGCTATGCCGTCCGGATTCTGCCCGGAACTCCCAGCTATTATGAACACAGCCCCGCATCTTTGTCACATGACGACGGATTAGAAAGAAAATCTTCACCGCCTGCAGGTCTGACACCCGTCAGTGTTCTTTCGACGTTAAGCACCTTGATCTCAGGCGCTTCCCAGACTTTCAACTCTTTCTTCATCATAAAGACCACCATCGTTAACCATGTTTTTCAGGGTAACCTCTTTTCATTAACTAAGCAATAAGGCAATCTAGCACAAACATGCGGTTAACCATGCGAAGGCATGTCGTGACGACAGGCGCAGATTTTCAGGCGCGTTCGACCAGTCCTGCTTCCAGCAATTCCTCGACGAAGCGTTCCGTGTCCTTGCGGCAGGTCTCGGCATCGACCTCATAGCGTTCTAGGAGCGCCGCGCAAATCTCCGCAATGCTGCGCGGGGTTTCGATGATTTCCCAAATATCTGCGCCGACGCCTCCGGTGGCGAAATACTTGCCGAGAGTTTCGTCAAAAAACACCAGATCATCCCTGACCCGGCTGGCATAAGCACTTTTCCTCGAAATCACATCATTTGCTTGCAGTGCCATCACTCCACCCGCGTATCACCATCTGAACTGCGCTCTTTATGCCTGAAGCCCTCGTGCGATCAATGCCATTTGCACCTCGGCGGTGATTTGGGGGGCTTTCAACGTCACGCCCCGCCCTCGATCATGATCAGCGCCGCGAAAAAGCCCATGCGCAGGCCTGTGCTTCCTCACACCGTGCCGGCACGGCCCAGAACGCGGCAACTTGTCGCCCGCGAGTCCAAAATCGACAAATGGCCGAGAGTTCGTCAACTTCGCCGAAAAATTCGCGCCCCTCTGCCTGATATCAGACAAAGGGGCGCGTTCGACAGAACCTCAGATCAGAAATTCTCGATATTGCTTCTGACTTGCAGCGGCTGTCCCGTCAGCGAGGTTGCATTGTTGAAGAAGCGGTTGAACTCCACCGATGCTGCGTTGGTGACGAAGATCACGTCATCGTCGCGCATCTGGAACTGATTCGCGAGAAAGAAAATATCCGGCGCGCGATAATTGGCGCGGTAGATAGTCGGGATCTCGTGCTCGTGGCCCTTGTACTCGCTCAGATCGACGCCCATCCGTTTCAGCGCATAACGCGATTCGGTGCGGTAGATCAGCACCTGCCGCGGATCGGCCTGATTCTCCTGAAGGCTGGCAACCCGGGCTACAGCTTCGTTCAAGGTCACATTCTCGGCGGCAAAGCGGAAATTGCCGACCAGACCTGTGGCGCCAAAGGCGAAGAATGTCTTGTCTTCATCCGAGACTTCCAGAACATCGCCCGGTGCGAGGAAGATATTCTCTGCCGGATTGTTGGTGATGTTGTTATACGCCACTTTTGCGCTTTGGCCGCCGCGACGCAGGGTCACGTAGGTGGACGTTGTCTCACCGATGATCCCACCGGCCGATGCAATCGCCTCGAGAACCCGGACACCGCCTTCGCGCAGCGGAATGACCCCGGTGGATGACACATCGCCCACGACCGACACGCGGCTGAAATTCTGTTCAACGATTTCAACGGCAACTTCCGGCTCGATTGCGCGATCAAGAAGGCGCTGGCGGATCGTGCTCTCGACAGCGGCGGGTGTCTGACCCGCGGCCTGAATGATCCCGGCAAAAGGCACTGTGATCCGCCCGTCCTGGTCGATGCGCTGCGGCGGGAGCTGGACGAAATTCCCCGGACGCACGCCGGCTTCTTCGGGCAGGAACAGCCCGCCTGTCTGGCTCTCAAACACGGTCACGCGCACGATATCACCCGGCCCGAGGCGCAATGAAGGGACGCCCTGGCGCGCCGCACCGAAAGTGCGGAATTCATCTTCGCGGTCGAGGGACACCAGCGGCAGCACAGACCGCGTCACATCAACGACGACATATTCATACCCGAGGGTCGACTTGTCGTTTTTCAACGAAGCGGTCGCATTGGCGTGGATGTTGGGCTCGCGCGGGCCTGATCCGGGCAGCATGGCACAGCCTGACAAGATCACAGCCAGAGTGAACGGAACTACGGTCTGAAATGGAGTTCTCACGATATCTGCCCTCGTTACTTTTTGTTTGGATTATGTTTCCAGAATGCCTAACAAATAACACATTCTTGGAGTATCGTTCTTTCTCTTGGAGACCGATTTTTAGGCCCGGAAGCGGCGCGATGTTGCGCTTTCGACACGCTTTTTTGGTAAAGAGTCTTAATTTCTCCGTCAGTAAGCACCTGTTCAAATGCATCGCAGCACCGCGCAATGACAACACTCTGCGAAAAATCACGCCGCCCCGCGCAACCCAGCCCTGTGCGATCCGCATCCGATGCAACCCAAATGCGATTTGCGCCGCTTGAGATGCGCATGGAGCGGTTTTGACGCGGCTGTCATATCCTCGCTTCGTGCTGGTGCTGATGATCCTCGTCATCGGGCTTGCGCTCATGATGAACGGTTCGGTGGGCACGCCCTACCGGCAAATCGCATACCTGCTCCTGAGCCTGCCGATGGTACTGACACTGGGGGTCGCGATCCGCGCCCCTGCGACGCGACGCGCGGTCGGCGTGGCACTGACGCTGATTGGTGCGCTGGCTGGTCTGATCGCATTGCAGACCGTGCCCTTGCCGGATGCGACGCTGGCGCATCCGGTCTGGTCGGAACTGGCGCAGGCTGGCATCGCGGCGGGGCAGTATATCTCCGTGGCCCCCGCGCAGACGCGCGAATCCTTGCCTGCGCTGATCCTGCCGGTTCTGGTCTTCGCGGCCATGCTGATCCTGTGCCAGCGTCGGGAGGATGCACTCCTTGCATGGAAGTTGCTCGCGGTCATCGGATTGCTGCTGATGGCCTTATCCGTCGTGCTGGAGTTGTTTTTCGAGGACGCCACCTTCTTCGCCGAAAGTAGAATCGGTCGTGGGAGTTTCAGCGGCATCATGGTCAACCGCAATATCACGGCGTCACTCGCGGGCATGACCGCACTGTTTCTGGGCGGATGGCTCTTCATGGCGGACAGCCCTGCGACCCGGGTACAAGGCGCACGCGCGGCCGTCGCGCGCCCTATCAGTGTGAGGCAAGCGGTGCTCACGGCGCTCCTGTTTCTGGTCCTCATCGTGATGATGGTCACGGGATCGAGAGCCGGGGCCGCGTTCGGCCTCACGGCGTTGACCTTGAGCATTGCGGTGCATTTCATGTTGCGTGAGCTCAGCGCAGCGCGCGCCGGGAAGGCGCGGGCGGCGCCCTATAAAGCGGCGCTCGCGGTGCTGGGAGGGCTGGCCGTATTTGGTTTGTTCGGAGGCCCTGTGTTGATGCGCATGGAAGCACGCGGGCTTGACGTTCAGCGCTGGTGCGCATGGCATGGGACCTGGCAGTCCATCCTTGAGCGCCCGCTGACCGGGAGCGGTTTCGGCACCTTCGCTGAGGTCTTTCCACGGTTCCGCGATCCCGACTGTCTCGGGACAGGAGGGTGGTGGGACCGCGCCCATAACGGATATCTGGAATTCGTCGCGGGGACCGGCCTGATCGGCCTTGGCATCGCTTCCGTCATGCTGGCTTTGCTGGCAGGAACACTCCTCACCGGAATTTCCCGGCGCCGGGCGCTTCGTCCCCTTGTCGTCTTTTCAGCCGGGGGACTTGTATTCGTGCTGCTGCATACGGCCTTCGATTTTCCACTGCAAATCCCCGGCATGTCCTTCTATTTCGCGGCGATGATGGGGGTGGGGTGCGCGCTTTCTCTGCGGGAGCGCAGGGCCGCCCCCCGACGCCGCTCCGGCCGGGCGGCAAAGCAGGTCATGTCTTAAGATTTCCCATAAAACGCTTCGAATAGGCCCTGTAATCGCCACATTTCAGGCCAGTGCAGGCGCGCTTCACCAGACACCCTGACCATGGGTGAAATTCTGGTGGGAGACGTCTATGATCAGGCGACGGCTTTGGGCTGCAAATCATGAATGCGGTAAGACAAACAGGCGCGACCGCGCGCGGCGATGGCGCGCGCCGCTGGTCTGCACGCTCATGGCAGTGAGTTTGGGCCTCACGGCGGGCACCACGCCTCTGCCTGTGGCGGCAATGGAACACCGCGCTGCACGCGGGGCGCTGGAACACGCCGTCGCGCTAACGCCGCGTCGGCCCCTGTTGGCCCATGTGCGCTTCTGTCTGATCTACCCGGATCAATGCGAGACCCGCCCGGACCGTCGCGATCCGTCAATGACGGCCACGGAACAGCTCAGACAGATCAGGGCCGTGAATTTTTCAGTGAATCGCGCCATCATCCCGACACCGGATGAAGGCTTCGATTCCTGGGATATTGATGTCACACATGGCGATTGCGAAGACTATGCGCTGCAAAAGCGCAAGGAGTTGATCGACCTCGGATGGCCCACGAAGTTGTTGCGGATCGCCATCACCCGCACCCCGGAGGGGATCCTTCACGCCGTCTTGCTGGTGCGGATTGACGGGACGGATTATGCGCTCGACAATATGACCTCGCGCGTTCTGCCTTGGGATCAGACGCCCTATGACTATCTGATGGCGCAAGGGACAGAAGATGTCCGGTCGTGGTACACTGTCACATCGCGGGCGCGGCAGGGCACAAGCTGAAAGGCGACGCGCCTCAGAAATATTGCGTCCGGCGGCGCATGATCCATCCTTCATAAGGCGCATACTGTTCGGATAGCGCGAGATAGCGCGCGACCTGTTCGGGTGCGAGGTCCAAGGCGCGCGCGATCACCGCCAGTTCGACCCACAGGCTGCCATCCATCGGCGCGCAGGCGGCGGCCTTTTGGGCGATGTCGAAAAGTGTTGCGAGTCGCTCGGTCAATGCAGGGTCATCGGCAGGCAGGAACGGGTTGACCCCGGCGCGATAGGCATGGAGCTCCGTCACGTAGAAATGCAGCATCAAGAGCGTGTCATCGCGTAGCACAAGGCAACCTCGCCCGAGATCCTGCGCAAGCAGCGGGCCGAGTTGCGCTTCATCAGCGGGAAGAAAACGCCCTTGCCGGATTTCCTCCACCATCTCGCGGTAGTCCTGCCAGGCGATGTGATGCGCAAGATGAGGCCAGCTCAGCATGACGGCCATAGCGAGTAAAGCGCCGAAGACGCCCCGCAACAGGAACATGTTCAGGCGTCGCGCTGGTAGCTGTCGTAATAGCTACGGTAATATTTGTAGGATTGGTAATTTCCGTAGGCCTTGGCTTTCTTGGGATCGTACATGTTCAGGAAAGCACCGCAGCTTTTCTGCTGAAAGCGCGGATCGGCTTCCAGGATCCGCTGCGCAACGGTTGCATTGGTGCTCCCCCATTTCAGCACGAAGAACACCGCATCGAGCCGGTCGAGCACGGCGCGGGCATCGACGACCGGGCCGATGGGCGGCAAATCCATGATCACGAAATCATATTCCGTATCAAGCTGGTCAAGCAGCGCGGCCATTTCCTTGCCGCCCATCCATTCCGCACTGTGCGCAACGCGCGACCGGCTGTTGGGAATGATATGCAGGCCGGTTTCCTCGGAGACATGAACAATCTCGCGCCAGCTCACCTCGCCAAGCAGCGCATCAATCAAGCCTTTGTCGAACTCCTGACCGAGACTGCTCGTCAAGCCCGGTTTGCGCATGTCACCGTCGATCAGCATCACCCGCGCGCCCTGTTGGGCCAGCAGATTGGCGAAATTCGCGGCAGTTGTGGTTTTGCCCTCACCCGGAAAGCAGGACACGATGCCTACGCGCGGGGCACGGTCGAGCTGGCCATGCCGCAGGGTCAGGCTCATCTTGCCAGTGCGCAGCGTTTCGGAGAATTGCGACAAGGGGTTGTCGACGGAAAAGGACAGTCGCTGTGGCAAAGTCACGACCCGCCCCTTCCCCGAAAGCGCCTCAAGCAGACGTGGCGAGACTTTTTCGGCCTTCCCTTTCATCCGCGCCAGAGACCCGAGATATTCGAGCCCCAGAAGATTACGCACTTCCTCTTCGCTACGGACATGCTCGTCGCGCATGTCGCGGAAGATGACATAGGCCGTAGCCAAGATTGTGCTGAGCAGGATCCACAGACCGAAGGTCCGGACCACATTCGGCGAGGTCCGAAAGCCCATCTGCGCGCGATTGAGTACGCGCGCAGACGTCGCGGGGATTTCCTGCCGCTGGGTTGCTTCCTGATAGCGCTGCTGAAAGCTCAGATACAGATTGTTCACTGTTTCCGCGTTGCGCTCAAGCTGGCGCAACTCTGCGATGACGGATTGATCCGCGCCGACACGTTCCCCGACTTGTGACTGCGCATCCTCAAGGCTCGCGACTCGTTCGCGTGCGGCAGTAATATCTTCGCGCACAAGCTGGGCGGTGCGACGGATCTCTTCGAACATCAGCGCTTCGATTTCCTGAAGCTCGCGCAAGCGCCGCTGTGATTGGGTATGCTCGTCGCCCAGTGTCGCGGCGAGGCTGTTATAGCTGCGCAGAACGTCCAGATAGCGCGCGCGTAGCCCCGAGGTGATCCCTTG
>PXDM01000246.1 GCA_003565055.1 Paracoccaceae bacterium | reverse complement strand
GTGTTCTTCGCCTTCGGGCTCTATTTCGGCCAGGTCAGCATCGCCAATGCCCATGAGCTGATCCATCGCAGTGATCGGTGGCTCTTCGGGCTGGGCAAATGGGTCTTTATCTCGATGCTCTACGGCCATGTCACCACCTCGCACCGGCTCTTGCACCATGCCCATGTCGCCACGCCAAAGGACCCGAATTTCCCGCCGCTGGGCATGAGCTTCTATCGCTACCTGCCGCGCAGCCTGATGCTGAACCTGACGGAGAGCTACCGAATCGAGCGCGACCGCGCCGCGCGCTCTGGCCGCATGACCCCGTTCGTGAGCTACACGCTCGGCGCGCTGGGCTTCCTTGCCGCCGCCTGGCTGGGCTTCGGCTGGGCAGGCGTCGCCGCCCTTGCGGCTTTTGGGGCCTATGCGCAATTTCAACATGCGATGGTCGATTACCTGCAGCATTACGGGCTTGCGCGGCGGCAGCTTCCCGATGGCCGCTACGAGCCGCAGGGTCCGCAGCATAGCTGGAACAGCCCGCATTGGTTCACTTCGCTGATGGCCGTGAATGTGACGCGCCATTCCGACCATCATGCGCATCCGGGGCGGGTTTATCCGGCGCTGCGGCTGACGCCTGAGATGCCCGTTCTGCCGTATAGTTTACCGGCCATGGGCGTGATCGCCCTTGTGCCGCGCCTGTGGTTTCGCATGATGGACAAGCGCGTGGCGCGCGTTCTGGCACAGACAGAGGGGAGCCCCGGATGACAGCTTGGCGATCTTTATGGGCAGTCGGCGCAGTCGCGCTCATGGGGAGCGGGCTCGCCGCGCAGACCCCCATGAGTGCCGAGGAATTCGATGCCTATGTCACAGGTCGCACGCTGACTTTCGGCTTCGAGGGCATGCCCTATGGCATCGAGGAATTCCGCCCCGGACGGCGCACAACCTGGGCCTTCATGGGCGAGGAATGCCGCGAAGGCCATTGGTTCGCGCGCGATGAACAGATCTGTTTCATCTATGATGACCGTCCGGGGGACGAGCATTGCTGGATCTTTTGGCAGGGCGAGACGGGCCTGAATGCGCGCTTCATGGGCGAGGGGGAGGGCACCGAACTCTATGAGGTGCAACGCTCCGACCGCCCGCTGATCTGTCCGGGGCCGGAAGTGGGCGTATGAGCCTGCCTGCTCAGCGATAGACATGCTCCTCATCGGGGAAGGCGCGCGTCTTGACCTCCTCGGCATAGCCTGCGACGGCGGCCTCGATGGCGGGGCCGAGATCGCCGTATTTCTTGACGAATTTCGGCACCCAGGGGTTGAGCCCCAGCATATCCTCCAGCACGAGGATCTGCCCGTCGCACTTCGCCGATGCGCCAATCCCGATCGTCGGAATATCCACCGCAGCGGTGATCTTGTCCGCGAGCGGGGCGACCACGCCCTCGACGACCAGCGCGAAGGCCCCGGCCTCGGCCACGGCTTTGGCATCGGCGATATGCGCGTCCCATGTGTCCTCGTCGCGGCCCTGGGTCTTGAAGCCGCCCATGACATGGCTCGATTGCGGCGTCAGCCCGATATGCGCCATCACGGGAATCCCGCGCTCGACAAGGAAATGGATCGTCTCGGCCATGCGCGCGCCGCCCTCCAGCTTGACCGCGCCGCAGGCCGTTTCCTTCATGATCCGCGCGGCATTGCGAAAGGCCATATTCGGCGATTCCTCATAGGTGCCGAAGGGCATGTCGACGATGATCAGCGCCCGCTTGGTGCCGCGCACGACCGCGCGGCCATGCATGATCATCAGATCAAGCGGCACGCCGATGGTCGATTCCATTCCGTGCATGACCATCCCCAGACTATCGCCCACCAGAATGAAATCCGCGTATTTGTCCACAATGGCGGCCGTATGCGCATGGTAGGAGGTCAGCGAGACAATCGGATCGCCCCCCTTGCGGGCGCGGATCTGGGGGACTGTCATTCGGCGGATCTGGGTCTGGACACTCATGGGGCCTCACTTTCGGGATGAACAACGCGGTTGTCTATCAGAAAGACGCTTCCGAAGGACACGGCGAGCAGGATGACTGCGGGGCGGGTCAGCGGACCGGATATCGTGGCGAGGCTCACCGCGTCGCGGATATCGACCGACTGCACCCGCGCGCGGGGCTCGGCGTCGAGCGTCGCGCGCACATGGCTGCGCAGCCGCGCGGCGGTGACGCCGGTCGGTGCCATCTCCTCGGCCTGATCGAGCGCGCGCGCAAGCACACTGGCACAGGCGCGGTCCTCCGGGGTCAGGCGCACATTGCGCGAGGACATGGCCAGCCCGTCGGCTTCGCGCTGGATTGGGCCGCCGATGATCTCGATCCCCATATCCAGATCGCGCGCCATGGTGCGGATCACGGCGAGTTGCTGGTAGTCCTTTTCGCCGAAGACAGCCGTATCGGGACGGATGATGTTGAACAGTTTGGTCACGATGGTCGCGACGCCCCGGAAATGGCCGGGGCGCAGCTTGCCGATCAGGGTTTTCGCAAGCTCACGCGTCTCGACAATGGTCTGGGCCTGCGGGTCATAGACCTCGCCCGGCGCGGGGGCGAAGACCGCATCGACCCCTTCACCGAGCAGCAGGTCGAAATCGCGCGCCTCATCGCGGGGATAGCTGTCGAAATCCTCGCCGGGGCCGAATTGCGTGGGATTGACGAAGATTGAGGCCACGACGCGGCCCTCAGCACCTGCCCGCGCGCGGGCCAGACGCATCAGCGACAGATGGCCCTCATGCAGAAAGCCCATGGTCGGTACAAGCACAACAGGCGCGTCAGATGCGCTGCGCCAGTCAGCGATCAGATCGCGGATCGCGGCTTTGGTGCGGCAAATCTCCATGCGCTCCCCCCGGAGTGACGCTGTAGGGTGCGGGCTGGTCACGCAGCTCAGACCCAGCGGGCGAAAGGCGGCAGGCTCATCAGCACGGCATCCGGGTCATGTCCGGTTTGCAACCCGAATTTCGTGCCCCGATCATAGACGAGGTTGTATTCAGCATAAAGCCCGCGATGGATCAGTTGGGTTTCCTTATCCGCATCTGTCCACGCCATCTGCCTGCGCCGTTCGACCTGCGCTAGGAAAGCAGGCAGGAAGGCGCGGCCCACATCCTGCGTGAAGGCGAAATCGGCCTCCCAGTCGCCTGTGCAGCGATCATCGTAGAAAATCCCGCCCACACCACGCGCGCGTTTGCGATGCGGGATGAAGAAATACTCGTCTGCCCAGGCCTTGAAGCGCGGATAAAGCTCCGCCCCATGCGGGTCGCAATAGCGCTGCAAGGTGGCGTGAAAATCCGCCGTATCTTTTTCATATTCGATGCACGGGTTCAGGTCCGAGCCGCCGCCGAACCACCAGCCGCCCGGTGTCCAGAACATCCGCGTGTTCATGTGCACAGCCGGTACATGCGGGTTTTGCATATGGGCGACGAGTGAAATCCCGCTGGCCCAGAAGCGCGGATCAGCGTCGAGCCCGGGAATTTCCTTGCGCGCCGTCAGCGAGCGCTGCGCCTGATCGCCAAGCGCGCCGTAGACTTCCGAGACATTCACGCCGACCTTCTCGAACACGCGCCCGCCGCGCATCACGCTCATCAGCCCGCCACCGGCGTCCTGCCCATCCGGGCCGTGGCGTTCGGTCTTGCGGATCTCGAAACGACCGGGCGCGCGCTCCGAGAGAGGGCCTGTGTCATGCTTGTCCTCGACCGCCTCGAAAGCGGCCACGATCTGGTCGCGCAATTCCCGAAACCAGTTGGCCGCGCGGCGCTTCTGGTCGGTGAAATCATCAGTCATCAGCAGAACCCTTCTCTTTGCCCAGATTTGGCACGCCCGCGCCAAAGTGACAAGCTGCGTTTACATTTGCGCAAGAAGTGCCGCATGCCGCGCCGTGAAAGCCGCGCGGGTCTCGGCGGGCGGGCGCAGGTGCAGATCGAGGCCGCTGAGCAAGCCCGGATCAGGGCGACCGAAGAACTTGTCGGATTCCGGCGCGGAAAACCCGGCGAGCTGCGTCGCTTCCATCCAGGCCGAGACGCGATCCGCGGCCTTGATCTTCTTCTTGACGGGCGCAGGCAGTTTCGCAGGCAGGCCGAAGCGGATATGGATCGCGGCGGTCAGCCGCTCGTCCAGCCCTTCATAGCCCGGCCCGACAGCGGCTTTCACAGGCGAGATCATGTCGCCGATGACATACTCCGGTGCATCATGCAGCAGGGCCGCAAGCTGCCAGCGCGGCTCGGGGCGCGGGGTCATGCGGGTGTAGATTTCCTCGACCAACAGCGAATGTTCGGCCACCGAATAAGGCCAGTCGCCGCGCGTCTGCCCGTTCCAGCGCGCGACAAAAGCCAGCCCATGGGCGATATCCTCGATCTCGATATCCACCGGCGTCGGGTCGAGCAGGTCAAGCCTGCGCCCCGACAGCATCCGCTGCCATGCGCGTTTGGGAGGGGGCATTGGGGCCTCGTGTCTTTTGCTGTGTCTTAGCGGGCGCGGGGACGGGCGACAAGCAGGTGACGTAACGTCGCCTTTGCGCAGGCGGGTCGGCGGTCGCATACCTGCGTTGCAGAGTTTCATGAGGAGGGAGCATGCAGATCGCAGGACATCTGGCCATCGTCACTGGTGGCGGCAGCGGGCTCGGGGCGGCGACAGCGCGCCATCTCGCAGGGCTGGGCGCTGACGTGGCGATTTTTGATTTCGATCCGGAGCGCGCGCAGGCCGTGGCGGATGAGATCGGCGGGCGGGCCTATCAGGTCGATGTGAGCGACGCTGACGCCGTGGGCGCGGTGGTTGCGCAGGCTGTGGCCGCAGCGACTGGCAGCTTGCGCGCCGTGGTCAATTGCGCGGGCGTGGCCAATGCCGCGCGCGTCGTGGGCCGCGACGGCACGCCCTCGACGGCGCTTTTCGAGCGCGTGATCCGGGTCAATCTGATCGGGTCGTTCAACGTCATGGCCCATGCCTGCGCGCAGATGAGAACGCTGGAGCCGCTGGACGGGGGCGAGCGCGGGGTGATCGTGAACACCTCCTCCGCCGCCTGGCAGGACGGGCAAATCGGGCAGGCGGCCTACGCAGCCTCCAAAGGCGGGATTGCGGCGATGAGTCTGCCGGTTGCCCGCGATCTCGCCCGCGACGGGATCCGCTGCATGGCCATCGCGCCGGGGCTGTTCCGCACTCCGATGATGGAGGCACTGCCAGAGGAGACCACAGCCGCGATCACGGCGAATATCCCCTTCCCGACGCGGTTGGGCGATCCGGCGGAATTTGCGCTGATGGTCGCGCAGATCATCGAGAACCCATACCTGAACGGCACCACGATCCGGCTCGATGGGGCGACGCGCCTGCCGATGCGGTAAGCGCCACGAAAAAGGCCGGAGCGCGTGCGCGCCCCGGCCTTTCCTGTCTCATTCGATCAAGGTCAGATCGCGTAGCGCAGCACAGCGGCGAGTTCCGCCTCTTGCGGGATATCCGCGCGGCGTACAGCGATGACCTTGCCGCCATTGGCGATCACGCGACCCGCGATCTCGTCGATCACACCGTAGCTGACGGCGTTTTCGCTGTCGTCCATCGTGATCTCGCCGGAGGTCTCGTCAACCATGCCCGGCACGACACTGTCCATGTCCACCAGAAGCGTATCGATAGCCCCGAACGTCGCCGCCCGCGCCGCACGCGCGACTTGCGTGGTCGCGCGCCCGTCATTTTCGCGCGCGGAGTAGAGATCGCCAAACGCCGCGACCGACTCCGCGTTGATCGCATCCACGATCTCGCGCGCCTGTGCGCCCAGCTCATGCGCTGGCACGCGCACCGGGCTCTTGGTGATCGCCTGTTCGGCCAGATGCGGGTAGCTGTTGATTGAGCGGTAGATCGACAGCAGCGGATCGGTCGCAGCGAGGATCAGCGGCTCATGACGCCCGGCGAGAAGTCCGCGAAGGGCGGCGTCGATCTGGCGGCAATATTGGCGCAGATGGTGTTTCTGGCCTTCGCCGCCGCCCTGACGGCCCGAATAGCTACGCGAATTGACATTCGCCGTGCCCGCGACCGAGGCCGCGTCTTTCGGCAGGTTCGGGATGCGCAATTCCTGTGCGGGCTGGTCGCCCAGAAGCTCGACCACGCGCAGTTCATTCTCGGCCAGTGCCAGGATGAAGGCATGCTGCGGCATCGACACAGCACGCAACAGCGGCTTGATGTGGAAGCGGTCTGAGACCTGAACCATCTCGGTCAGGTGGTTCGGCAGGCGGAAGCTGCGCAGCCCGTCAGGGGTCACGAAAATCGCCAGAGAATTGGCCTGCACGCGCCAGAAGTCATCATCATCCATCAGGTCATGTAGCAATTCCTCGACGGGCCAGATCGTGCGCTTGGCCACGCCAACTTCTTCGAGTTGCGCCACCGCATCGTTGGTCAGTTGCTTCAGACGGGTCCGGGCAGCGTCGATATGTTGGGTCTCGGGCGTCGTTTTCAGGTAAATGCTGATCATGGCCTCGCCGCGCGCGGTGACGAGCTGTCCGATCTCGGCCTGTGTCGGGATATCTACATATAGCATGTCTACGCTACTCCTGTTTCAAATTACGCGCCACCGCATGCCATGTTCTGCCGCCCACCGGAAGGCCATTGTTCGGATCATCAGCATAAATTGTCGTTTTCTGTGATTTTCACAGGACTGTTACGGTTGCAGCCCCCAAACCCCCTTCCTATATAGCGCCCGAGAGGCCCGGAGTGGCCTGAAATCAACAGATGGGCCGGGGCCTGAGAGGACCAGCCCGCTGCCACATCGCTTGAAGCAGAGGATGAAGACTATGGGTAAAGTCATCGGTATCGACCTTGGGACAACCAATTCCTGCGTAGCCATCATGGATGGCAGCCAGCCGCGCGTGATCGAGAATTCAGAAGGTGCGCGCACAACCCCTTCGATTGTGGCCTTCACGGAAAATGAGCGCCTTGTCGG
>PXDM01000497.1 GCA_003565055.1 Paracoccaceae bacterium | reverse complement strand
CCCGCAAATTCCGCGATCTTCTGGCGGCAGCCGCCACAGGGCGGCACAGGGCTGGGGCTGTCGGCCACGACCACCATCTCGGCGATTTGCGTCTCGCCTGCCGCGACCATGGCGGCAATCGCGCCGGCTTCGGCGCAGGTGCCTTCGGGATAGGCCACGTTTTCGACATTGCAGCCGACATGCACTTGCCCTGACGCGCTGCGCAAGGCCGCCCCGACCTTGAAACGGGAATAGGGGACATAGGCATTTTCGCGCACAAGTTTGGCGGCGTCCAGCAAGCTCATGATCTGCTCCAGTGTTCTTGCACGATCTTGCGCTGCACGCTTGAGTTTTGCAAGCGCCCGCCTGCAGCTTGGCGGGCGCAAACACGGCTTGCAAAAGCGGCGGCCAACTGCGAAAAGAAAGATAGTTTAAGATTAAACAAAATTCGCGAGGGGTGGCAGGATGCCCGAGAACACGACCGAAGACAATCGCCATCCAGCGCTGCTCTATCATGAATTTCCGCGCCCCGGGAAACTGGAAATCCGCCCGACCAAGCCCTTGGCGAATGGCATCGACCTCTCGCGCGCCTATAGCCCTGGTGTCGCGGAGGCCTGTCTGGAGATCAAGGCTGAGCCCGAGGACGCCGCCCGCTACACGGCACGCGGTAATCTGGTGGCAGTCGTCACCAATGGCACCGCCGTTCTGGGCCTGGGTAATATCGGGCCGCTAGCGTCCAAACCCGTGATGGAAGGCAAGGCGGTTCTGTTCAAGAAATTCGCCAATATCGACTGTTTTGACATCGAAGTGAACGAATCCGACCCCGAAAAGCTCGCTGAAATTGTCTGCGCGCTGGAGCCCACTTTCGGGGCAATCAATCTCGAAGACATCAAGGCGCCGGATTGCTTCATCGTCGAGAAAATCTGCCGCGAGCGGATGGGCATCCCGGTCTTCCACGATGACCAGCATGGCACGGCGATTGTCGTGGGGGCTGCGGCCACCAATGCGCTGCGGGTCGCGGGCAAGAGTTTCGAGGACATCAAGCTTGTCAGCACGGGCGGCGGGGCCGCGGGGATTGCCTGCCTCAACATGCTCTTGAAGCTTGGGGTGAAGCGGGAAAATGTCTGGCTCTGCGATGTGCATGGGCTGGTCTATCAGGGCCGCGAGATCGACATGAACCCGCAAAAAGCCGCCTTTGCGCAGGCCAGCGACGCCCGGACGCTCGATGAGGTGATCGACGGCGCGGATATGTTCCTCGGCCTCTCTGGTCCCGGAGTGCTGCGCGCCGCACAGGTCGCGCGGATGAGCGCGCGGCCCATCATTTTCGCACTGGCCAATCCAACGCCCGAAATCCTGCCCGACGAGGTGCGCGCGGTCGCGCCGGATGCGATCATCGCCACGGGTCGGTCTGATTTTCCCAATCAGGTCAATAACGTCCTGTGTTTCCCCTTCATCTTTCGCGGTGCGCTTGATGTCGGCGCGACCGAGATCAATGACGCGATGCAAATCGGCTGCGTCGAGGGGATTGCGGCGCTGGCCCGCGCCACCACAAGCGCCGAGGCCGCTGCCGCCTATAAGGGCGAGCAACTGAGCTTCGGGCCGGAGTATCTGATCCCCAAGCCCTTCGATCCGCGCCTGATGGGCGTTGTTGCGAGCGCTGTGGCGAAAGCGGCCATCGAGTCGGACGTGGCCAAGCGCCCGCTCGCCGATCTCAAAGCCTACAAGGCGCAGCTCGATGCCTCGGTTTTCCGCTCCGCCATGATCATGCGGCCCGTCTTTGAAGCCGCCCGCGCGACGCCGCGCCGGATTGTCTTCGCCGAAGGCGAAGATGAGCGGGTCTTGCGCGCGGCCTCCTCCATGTTGGAAGAGACCGCCGAAGTGCCCATCCTGATCGGGCGGCCCGAAGTGATCGAGATGCGGCTGGAGCGCGCGGGGCTCGCAATCCGTCCGGGGCAGGATTTCGATCTGGTCAACCCGCAGGATGACCCGCGCTACCGCGATTACTGGCAAAGCTATCACGCGCTGATGGAACGGCGCGGCGTGACCCCGGATCTGGCCCGCGCGATCATGCGCACCAACACGACCGCCATCGGCGCGATCATGGTCCATCGCGGCGATGCCGACAGCCTGATCTGCGGCACCTTCGGTCAGTTCCTGTGGCACCTGAATTACGTCACGCAGATCCTCGGCACCGAGGGGCGGCATCCGGTCGGCGCGCTCTCGCTGATGATCCAGCAGGAGGGCAACCTGTTCATCGCCGATACGCAGGTCCATCCCAACCCCACGCCCGAACAGATCGCCGAGACCGCGATCGGAGCGGCCCGGCATGTCCGCCGCTTTGGGCTGGCGCCGAAAGTTGCGCTCTGTTCGCATAGCCAGTTCGGCAATCTCGACACCCCCTCGGGGCGCAACATGCGCGGGGCGCTGGAGATCCTCGACGCGAAGGGCGTGGATTTCGATTATGAAGGCGAGATGCATGTCGATGCGGCGCTTGACCCTGGCCTGCGCGCGCGAATGATGCCAAATGCGCGATTCACGGATCCGGCCAATGTGCTGATCTTCGCCAATACGGACGCGGCGAGCGGGGTGCGCAATATCCTCAAGATGCGCGGCGGCGCGCTGGAGGTGGGACCGATCCTGATGGGCATGGGCAACACCGCGCATATCGCCACGCCTTCGATCACGGCGCGGGGCTTGCTGAACATTTCCGCACTCGCGGGAACGCCTGTCGCGAATTATGGCTAGGCTCTGGTCGATACTGAGCCACACCTTGATTATCTTGCTTCTGACTGCGCTGACCCAGATCGGCGGGATTGCGTGGCTTCTTGCACTTCGGGTCAGGCGTTGGCGGCTTGTTGCCTTTGCGGCGGCCTATGCGGGTCTTTGGATGGCCGCCGTGTCCCTGGCACCGCTGCAAGGTCGCGTTCCGCTGCCTTGCCATGGGGAAACCCTGCAGATGCAATCCCCGCTTTATTGCGTGATGCTGCGCCATTTCGTAACACCTGAACTGGCCGAGGTTGCTCATGACATTGCCGCAGACGTCGCAGCCGCGCATCCGGGCACAGTGACCTTGGCTCTGGATGGGAGCTTTCCTTTTCTTGACGGGATGCCCTTGCTGCCGCATTTGTCACATCATGACGGGCGCAAACTGGATTTTGCGTTTTTCTATACAGATGACGCGGGCAAATACCTGCCGGGAAAGACACGCTCTCCGATTGGATATTTTGCCTTCGAACTGCCGGGTGACCCTGTATGCCCACCTGCCCGCTTAACATTGCGCTGGCAATTTGCGTGGTTGCAGCCTTTATGGCCAGATCGCCCGCTTAATGCTGCACGCACGGAGACTCTGTTGCGGGCCACCCTATCGCATCCAAAGCTGGACCGATTGTTTCTGGAACCTCCACTGGCGGCCCAACTCGGGGTGCAGGCGCATCCGAAGCTGCGCTTTCAGGGTTGCCGCGCGGCGCGCCATGACGATCATATTCATATGCAGATCTGAGACCGGCGATGGGCTCAGCGTCCCGTCCGCCCTTTGCAAATCGGGTCGCCAAACGGCCATATTGCGCCTTCCAGCCATTGATTTGCAAATATTCTTGCAAATATTGCAAATCGTTCCGGCTGCTTCGCCCGTGTTGGCGTTAACAGACGTTGCGAACGGCCTTCTGGGTCGTCTATGAGATCAGCCATGGACCCGAGGGAGGAATATAGATGCGCTATGCAGACCTGCACCAGAGATCAATCACTGACCCCAACGGGTTCTGGATGGAGCAGGCGCAAGCCATCGACTGGGCGCGCCCGCCATCCAAGGCGCTGTTTGACGAGGCCGCACCGCTCTATGAATGGTTCAGCGATGGCATGGTCAATACCTGCTGGAACGCAGTAGACCGCCATGTGGAAGCCGGACGTGGCGATCAGACCGCCATCATCTATGACAGCCCCATCACCGACACGAAACGCAAGATCACCTATGCTGAGCTTCAGGACCGTGTCGCGCGGCTTGCAGGTGCTTTGCGCGCCAAGGGCGTTGAGAAGGGCGATCGGGTCATCATCTACATGCCGATGATCCCCGAAGCGCTCGATGCGATGCTGGCCTGTGCGCGGCTGGGGGCTGTGCATTCGGTGGTCTTCGGCGGCTTTGCAGCGCATGAACTCGCCGTGCGGATCGACGATGCGACGCCCAAGGCGATCATCGCGGCGAGCTGCGGGCTGGAGCCGGGGCGCGTGGTGAAATACAAGCCGCTGCTGGACAACGCCATCGAGCAAGCGCAGCACAAGCCCGATTTCTGCGTGATCTTTCAGCGCGAACAGGAAACCGCCGCGCTGACCTCCGGTCGCGATCTCGACTGGAATGCGTGCCAGGAGGGCGTGACGCCTGCGGATTGCGTGCCCGTCGAGGGCAATCATCCGGCCTATATCCTCTACACCTCCGGCACGACCGGCCAGCCCAAGGGCGTGATCCGCGCCACCGCCGGGCATCTGGTTGCGCTGCAATGGACGATGAAGAACATCTATGACGTGGAGCCCGGCGAGGTGTTCTGGGCGGCCTCAGATGTCGGCTGGGTCGTGGGCCACAGCTATATCTGCTACGCACCACTCATCACCGGCAACACAACCATCGTGTTTGAGGGCAAGCCTGTCGGGACACCCGATGCGGGCACGTTCTGGCGCGTGATTTCCGAGCATAAGGTCAAGAGCTTCTTCACCGCGCCCACAGCCTTCCGCGCGGTCAAGCGCGAGGATCCGAAAGGCGCGTTTGTCACGAAATACGATCTTTCCTGCCTGAAAACGGTCTACTTGGCCGGGGAGCGCGCGGATTCCGACACGATCATCTGGGCGCAGGACCAGCTCAAGGTGCCAGTGATCGACCATTGGTGGCAGACCGAAACCGGCTGGGCGATTGCCGCCAATCCGATGGGGGTCGAGGCCCTGCCCGTGAAACTCGGCTCGCCCGCCGTGGGCATGCCGGGCTACAACATTCAGGTGCTCGACGAAGGCGGTCAGCCCGTCAGCCCCGGCACGCTGGGCGCGATTGCACTCAAGCTGCCACTGCCGCCCGGAACCCTGCCGAACCTCTGGAATGCCGAGGCGCGTTTCCGCAAGAGCTATCTGGAGCAATTCCCCGGCTATTATGCGACGGGCGACGCGGGCTATATGGATGAAGACGGCTATATCTATATCATGGCACGCACGGATGATGTGATCAACGTGGCCGGTCACCGCCTCTCGACCGGGGCGATGGAAGAAGTGCTCGCGGGTCATCCCGATGTTGCTGAATGCGCCGTGATCGGGGTGTCCGATGCGCTCAAGGGACAAATGCCGCTCGGCTTTCTGTGTCTCAACAAAGGCGCGGATCGTGCCCCCGAGGATGTTGTCAAAGACTGCGTGAAGCGCGTGCGCGATCAGATCGGCCCGGTTGCCGCTTTCAAGCTCGCAGTCGTGGTGGAGCGCCTGCCCAAGACGCGCTCGGGCAAGATCCTGCGCGGGACGATGGTGAGCATCGCCGATGGCCAGCCCTTCAAGATGCCCGCGACGATTGACGATCCGGTGATCCTCGACGAGATCCGCGATGCTCTGCGCGGGCTGGGATATGCGCAATCATAAGCTGCGCGCGCAGACGCACAGGCAAGGCGGCACAACCGCCCTGCCCTTACGTGGCGCATCTGGTCCTTGACGTGGTGGAGTGCAGTTCATAGCCTCACGCGTGTATTGTGAGGGCGCAACCCATGAGTGAAACCGCGATAGTTCCGAGACTTCTGCTGGTCGAGGACACGCCCTCGTTGCAGATGCTCTATCGCACGGTTCTGACCAAGGCGGGCTACCCGCCCGTCTGCGCCTCCTCTGCCGCCGAGGCGTTGGAGGAATTCGCACGCATCCGCCCTGCGATTGTGTTGCTCGATCTGATGCTGCCCGATCAGGACGGTTTGTCGGTCATGACCGAGATGCTGGCGCAAGCGCCCGAGACGCGGGTGATCGTGATCACGGCCAATGGCACGGTGAACAAGGCCGTCGAAGCGACACGCAAGGGCGCGCATGATTTTCTGGTCAAACCGCTGGGCGACATAAGACTGGTGGGCTCTGTCGCAAACGCGATCTCGGATTACCGGGCGGCCATGCAGAACCCGCTGACGAATTCCGCGCAGTCCGTGCCGCCGAACCTGAGCGAGTTTGTCGCCAAATCCGCGCCGATGCAGAAAGCGGTTGAACTGCTGACTGCTCTGGCAGGCTCCATGGCGCATGTGATCATCATCGGTGCCGACGGGACCGGCAAAAAAGCCTGTGCCCAAATGATCCATGGCCTGTCGCCGCGCGCCCGCAAGCCCTTTGTGGAGCTGGATTTCGCGGGGCTTGAGACAAACTGTGCGGAAGCCGCGCTATTTGGCACAGGGCCGTCCAGCCATGCCGGCTCCGCCATGGGGGCGCATGGGGCGCTTCGCAAGGCTTATGGCGGCACGTTATTCCTGCGCTCTCTGCCATCGCTGCCCAATGATCTTCAGGCAAGGCTGGTCAGCATCCTCAACACGGGCGTGCTGCCTATCCCCAATGCCGAAGCTCTGCCGGTCGATGTGCGCATCATCAGCGCCATGCCTCACGATCCGCGCGACGACCTGCGCGCCGGACGGCTGCGCAAGGATCTCTATTTCCGGCTCTTCGTGCTGCCCCTGATCCTGCCGAGCTTGCGCGAGCGCCGGGCGGATATTCCCGATCTGGCGCAGCGCTTTCTGCGCGATCTCGCGGCGCAGGAAAGCAAGGACTTCAAGCGGCTGGAACCTGCAGTCATCCAGATCTTGCAGAACCACCCATGGGAGGGAAACCTGCATGAGCTGCGCAACCTGCTGCATCAGGCCGTCGTGCTGCATGATGGCCCGGTGCTTACCCGCACGATGTTGCCAATGGCGCTCACGACAGGGCAGGATCCGGCTCATTCCGAGAATGACGCGCAGAACGGGCTGAACAAGGTCTTGCAGGGGATGACGCT
>PXDM01000441.1 GCA_003565055.1 Paracoccaceae bacterium | reverse complement strand
TGATCGAAAACCCCGATCTGAGCAGTGCGGACCTGATCGACTATGTGCCCGCGCCGGATTTCCCCACAGGCGGGATCATTCTGGGCCGGTCGGGCGCGCGCAAGGCCTATCTCGAAGGGCGCGGTTCCGTCGTGATCCGCGCGAAAACGCATATCGAGGAGATCCGCAAGGATCGTTTTGCCATCATCATCGACGAAATTCCCTATCAGGTGAACAAATCCACCATGGTGGAAAAAATCGCCGATGCTGTGCGCGAGAAGAAGATCGAGGGCATTGCCTCGGTCGCGGATGAATCCGACCGCGTGGGCGTGCGGGTCGTGGTCGAGCTCAAGCGCGATGCGACGCCGGATGTGGTGCTCAATCAGCTGTTCCGCTTCACGCCGATGCAGACCTCTTTCGGCTGCAATATGCTGGCGCTGAATGCCGGGCGGCCTGAACAGCTTGCCCTGCGCGATTTTCTGACGGCCTTCATCGGCTTCCGCGAGGAGGTGGTGACGCGGCGCACGGCCTATGAGCTGAACAAGGCGCGCGAGCGCTCCCATGTGCTCTGTGGTCTGGCGGTGGCCGTGTCGAATGTCGATGAGGTCGTCGCCACGATCCGGTCCTCCGCCGATCCGGCAGAGGCCCGCGAGAAGCTGATGACGCGGCGCTGGCCTGCGGCGGATATCGCCGCCTATATCCGGCTGATCGACGATCCTAGCCATACGATGAATGACGATGGCACCTATAACCTGTCGGAAGTGCAGGCGCGTGCGATTCTGGAGCTGCGGCTGCAGCGTCTGACCGCGATGGGGGTCAAGGAAGTCACCGATGAGCTGGAAGCGCTGGCTGCGAAGATCAAGGATTACCTCGATATCCTGCGCTCGCGCGTCCGGGTGATGGAGATCATCAGCACGGAACTGGCGGAAGTGCGCGAGCTCTTCGCTGTCCCGCGCCGCACCGAGATCGTCGACTGGGCCGGCGATATGGATGATGAGGATCTCATCGAGCGCGAGGATATGGTCGTCACCATCACGAGCGGCGGCTATATCAAACGCACGCCGCTGCATGAGTTCCGCGCCCAGCGACGCGGCGGCAAAGGACTGTCGGGGATGGCCACCAAGGATGACGATGTGGTGACCACGCTCTTTGTGGCCAATACCCATACGCAGCTTCTGTTCTTCACCACAGACGGGATGGTCTACAAGCTCAAGACCTGGCGGCTGCCGCTGGCGGGGCGCAATGCGCGCGGCAAGGCGATGGTCAATATTCTGCCCATTGCCACCGGGGTCAGCATCGCGGCGATCATGCCGGTCGAGCGGCCGGAAGATGAATGGGAAAATCTGCAGATCGTCTTTGCCACCTCGGCGGGCGATGTGAGGCGCAATGCGCTGTCGGATTTCACCAATGTCATGCGCAATGGCAAGATCGCGATGAAGCTGCCGGAGGATGTGACGCTGGTGAATGCCCGCATCTGCGACGAGAATGACGATGTGATGCTCGTCACGGCCTCGGGCCGCGCGATCCGCTTCCGCAGCACAGATGTGCGGGTGTTCAAGGGCCGCGATTCGACCGGGGTGCGCGGGGTGCGGCTGGGCGAGGGGGATCGCGTGGTCTCCATGGCCGTGATCCGTCATTTCGAGGCATTGCCGGAAGAGCGCGCGACGTACCTCAAGATGCGCCGCGCCATGGCGGGCGTGACCGAGGATGAGGGCGAGGATGAGGAAGAGGCCGCTGAGGGCGCGTTGAGCCAGGAACGCTATGCCGAGATGTCAGCGGCGGAAGACCTGATCCTGACCATCACCGAGGCGGGCACGGGCAAGCTGTCGTCGAGCCACAACTACCCGGTGCGCGGGCGTGGCGGCATGGGCGTGGCGGCAATGGACCGCGCCATGCGTGGCGGTGCGCTGGTCGCCTGCTTCCCGGTGGAAATGTCGGATCAGGTGATGCTGGCGACCTCCAAGGGCCAGTCGATCCGCGTGCCGGTGGAGGGGATTTCCTTCCGCTCGCGCTCGGCAGGTGGCGTGCGGGTCTTCAACACGACGAATGGCGAGCGCGTCGTCTCCGTCGCCCGGATCGCGGAAACCGGGGATGAGGTCGAGACGCCCGAGGGCGATGAGGCATGAGCACAGCGCGGCTTGAAGCCGCGCTGGAGGACTGCGCCAAGGCCCGACGCTTTGTGACTTACGGCGCGCTTGCGGCAGAGATCGGGCTGGATGGGCCGGGGCGCATTGCGCGGCTGACGGGTTTGCTTGAGGAACTGATGGAGCAGGATGCTGCGGCCGGGCGCCCGCTGCGTGCAGTCGTCGTGACCGGACGCAGCGCAGGCGGCTTGCCTGCGCGGGGGTTTTTCCTCAAAGCGCAGGAACTGGGGTTTGAGGTCTCCGACCCGCAGGCGTTTTTCGAGCGCGAAGCAGAGCGGGTCTTCGCAGCAGCCGCGTAAAGATTTTGGCAGGGATTATCTGGCACATTCCGCAAGAGTGGAGGACAGCCCTGATGACAACCTATTACTGCATGATTGATCTCAAACCGAATGCCAATGCGCTGGCCTTCGCCAACGCTGCGCAAAACTGGTTTGATAGCCTGAAAGCGGCCGGCAAGATCGAAAACTGGCACCTTCAGCGGCGCAAGCTGCATCTCGCGGGGCCGGGCTTCGGGGATTTCATGATCGCACTCGAACTGCGCGACATGGCGCAACTCGACCTCGCCTTCGGCCATCTGGGCGAACGGGTGGAGGGCGCGAATCGCGCCTATGATCTCATGCATGGGATGATCGAGATGCTCGAAGTCGGGCTCTATCGCAGCTTCCCGGATGAGATCCAGGCCGAACGTCTGGCGCTGATCTGACCCCGATGGGCCAAGTATCGGCAAGATTCAGTGAATGAAATGCAGGCTTCTGTTGCCAGGTGCCTGCGAACCCCGCCTTACGCTGCTAGGCGCAAGGGCTTAAGTTTCGGTCTTGTGACAGCTTACGCTGCGACTGCGACCGGAGCACGGTTGTCATTTGCAACTGTACGTTTTGCACCGATAACGGTGGTGGCTCACCGAGACAAAGCTAACCCCTTTAGACGTTCGTCGATCCTGTTTCGGCCCCATGATCCCCAAATGAAGGATTTTGGTGGAGCCGCCGGGTACCGCCCCCGGGTCCGATCCGCTTATTACGAGCGCGTTTATGTCCATAGTCCCTTACGAGACACCCCATATGTAGGCACGATCCGCAGCAGGCGCAAGAGCGTCGCCATGCCCCTGTCGCACGCAGCATTGCCCGGCTGCTCGGGGCGGCGTATGCTGGATGCCATGAGCAAGCTGATCAATCTCCGCACGATCCGCAAACAGCGCGCCCGCGACGCGGCGCGGCAAGTGGCGCATGAAAACAGCGCGAAACATGGGCGCAGAAAAGCCGAACGCCGCCTGACCGCAACGGAGCGTGCCAAATCTGAAGCGCAATTGGACGGGCATAAGCGTGAGGAATGAGCGGGCGTCCGGTCAAACATTCCCTGACACTGCGCGGGCACCGGACCTCGGTGTCGCTCGAAGACATGTTCTGGCAGGAATTCCGGCGCGCGGCCCAGAGGCGCGCGATGCCGCTGAACCAACTCGCCGCCGAGATCGACGCAGAGCGCGGGGATATCGGGCTGGCCTCTGCGATTCGGGTATTCGTGTTGCGCGACGCGCTGGCGCGGGGTGGCCTTGCACAATGATCGGCGTTTCTTGCAAGCCTCAAGAACACCCGCCAGGTCGGAACCTTGCAAAGCCTGACGCCATTCCGCATTGGAATCGTGCAGCCTTTTGCCGAGAGGTCTTTTCATCTACGTTGAAACCCTTATGCTCGGGCGAAAGTGAGGGTGCATGAGTCGCGAAATTGATTACGGCAATTTGATGCATGACGCCATGCGGGGGTTGATCCGCAAGGTGATGGAGTCTGTTGCGCGCGACGGACTGCCCGGTGAGCACCATTTCTTCATCACCATCGACACGGGCCATCCCGATATGCAGATGGCCGACTGGTTGCGCGAGCGCTACCCCGAGGAAATCACGCTCGTTGTGCAACATTGGTTCGATAATCTCTCGGTCGATGACAACGGCTTCGCGATCACGCTGAATTTCGGCAATGCGCCGGAGCCGCTTTACATCCCGTTCGACGCCATCTCGACCTTTGTCGATCCCTCGGTCGAATTCGGTCTTCGCTTCGAGTTGCATCACGAAGAAGATGAAGACGACGAGGATGAAGAAGCGCCGATGATCGAAGACGCGCCGCAAGAGCCGAAATCCGGCGAAGTCGTCAGTCTCGACCGGTTCCGGAAGTAAGCGCCGGTATGCGAACGCATACTGATTGATTTCCCCCTGATGGGCCGCTAAGCACGCTGCAACCATTTGTTGCAAGGAGCTTGCCCATGACCGCGACCCGCACAGAGACCGACAGCTTCGGCCCACTCGAGGTTCCCGCCGACAAGTATTGGGGCGCGCAGACCCAGCGGTCGATCCTGAATTTCCCGATTGGCTGGGAACGTCAGCCTGTGCCGATCATCCGCGCGCTTGGGGCGGTCAAATGGGCCTGTGCGTTGGTGAACATGGAGCAGGGCGATCTTGACGAGACGCGGGGCCGCGCGATCACTGCTGCCGCGCAGGAAGTTTTTGAGGGAAAGTTCGACGACAATTTCCCGCTGGTCGTCTGGCAGACAGGGTCCGGCACGCAGAGCAACATGAACGCGAATGAGGTCATCTCGAACCGCGCCATCGAGATGCTGGGCGGGGTGATGGGCTCGAAAGACCCGGTGCATCCGAATGACCATTGCAATATGGGCCAGTCCTCGAATGACACTTTCCCGACGGCGATGCATGTCGGCATCGGGATGCTGGCGCGGGATGTGCTGCTGCCGGGGCTTGCGAAGCTGCAAGCCGCGCTGGAGGCGAAATCCGAAGAGTTCAAGGATATCATCAAGATCGGTCGCACCCATACGCAGGATGCAACGCCCCTCACGCTGGGGCAGGAATTCGGCGGCTATGCGCATCAGGTCAAGATGGGCATCGCACGCGTCGAGATGTGCCTGCCGCATATCTACGAGCTGGCCCAGGGCGGCACAGCGGTCGGCACGGGGCTAAACACGCGCAAGGGCTGGGACGTGAAGGTCGCGGCGCAAGTCGCTGAAATCACGGGGCTGCCTTTCCGCACGGCGCCGAACAAATTCGAATCGCTCGCCGCTCATGATGCGATGGTCATGTTCTCGGGGGCGCTCAAGACTGTCGCGGCCTCGCTCTTCAAGATCGCCAATGACATGCGGCTTCTGGGCTCGGGGCCGCGTTCGGGTCTGGGCGAATTGATCCTGCCGGAGAACGAGCCGGGCTCCTCCATCATGCCGGGCAAGGTCAATCCGACACAGGCCGAAGCGCTGACCATGGTTTGCGCGCATGTGATGGGCAATGATGCGGCGGTCGGCTTCGCTGGCTCGCAGGGGCATTTCGAACTGAATGTCTACAACCCGATGATGAGCTACAACGTCCTGCAGAGCATGCAGCTTCTGGGCGATGCGGCGTCCTCGTTTACTGATAACATGGTCGCGGGCACGCAGGCCAATGTCGCGCGGATCGACAAGCTGATGAAGGAATCGCTGATGCTTGTGACAGCGCTTGCGCCCACCATCGGCTATGACAACGCGACCAAAGTGGCCAAGACCGCGCATAAAAACGGCACCACGCTGCGCGAGGAAGCCATTGCGCTGGGGTTTGTCGATGCGGAGACGTTTGATCGCGTGGTGCGGCCCGAGGACATGATCGGCCCGAAGGGTTGACCTTTTCCAAAGCCAGCCGCGCATCTACACCCGTGCGGCTGGCTTACTCTTTCGGCGCGGAGCTATAGGTCTGAAACAGCCGGTTCTGCGCGAGAAGGAACACGAACAGCGCGAGCGGCAGGCCGAAGGTGCGGAAATTCACCCAGGCATCGGTCGACATGCTGCGCCAGACGATCTCATTGGCGAGCGCCATGGCGAGAAACATCAGCGCCATGCGTTTCGTGAGCAGCATCCAGCCCTCATGCGTGAGCGGCAGCGCGCCTTCCATGACCAGTTCAAGCCAGCTCTGCCCGCGCGCAAGCCCGATGAACAGCAGCACGGCGAAGATCGAATAGACGGCGGTCGGCTTCATCTTGAAGAAACGCTCGTCATTGAGCCAGACAGTCAGCCCACCGAAGACCACGACCATGATCAGCGTCACGAGTTGCAGCCGGCTGAGCCGCCCCGAGAGTTTCCACAGCGCATAAGTCGCAACGGCCATCACCGGGATGAAGGCGGCTGTGAGCAGGATGAAGGCATCGTATTCCGTGCCGCCAATCATGAAGCTTTGCCCGCGTAGGGTGATATAGCCCACGAAAAACAGGAAGACCGGACCCAGTTCGAGGCCGATCTTCACAGCGGGGGAGACGGTCTTTTCAGGGATTGGATCAGTCACGGCGGCTCCTTGGTGCGGTCTTTTGTCGGCGTTATCGCGGCTCACGAGGCGAGACGCAACACCACATTCCGACCACGGCGACTATAGCGCAGCTCGGTATCTCCGATGGCTGTAACTTGCCCCCCATCAAGCGATTCCCCGACACGTACAGTGACTATGCGTCCGTTGGACAGTCGCACAAGGGCGCGGCGGCTCGAAGATGTGCCCATGACACCGATCAGATTTACCTGCCGCAAGTTGATGGCGCGGCGCTGTGTCGCTTCGCGCGCGACCGAGGCCGATGTCGGGATTTGCACGGCTGCTGGCGCGGCGGCGGCAGGCGTGGCTTGCGCTTGTTGCTGCGGTGCTGAAGGAGTTGCCGGTTGCGCGGCGGCGAGGCTGCGTTGCACGATGGCGGCAAACTGGCTTGGCCGACTGCCTGGCCGCAATGATGATGCGACCGCGTAGGCCGAGGCTGCCGCGAACTCGGCTGCGCTGTCTTCCACATCAGCCGGTGCAGCGTCCAAGACTGTTTGTGGACGTCTTTCGGGGCGCAGGGCGGTAAGCGCAACGCCG
>PXDM01000376.1 GCA_003565055.1 Paracoccaceae bacterium | reverse complement strand
TGGCGCTTTTGGGCGAAAACGGCGCGGGCAAGACCACGCTGATGAACATCCTGTTCGGCCATTACACCGCCGATGAAGGAACGGTCGACGTCTTTGGCACCCCCCTCCCGCAAGGCAACCCGCGCGCGGCCCTCGCGGCAGGTGTGGGCATGGTGCATCAGCATTTCACCTTGGCCGACAATCTCAGCGTGCTGGAAAATGTCGTGCTCGGGACTGCGCCGCTCTGGCGCGCGCGGCTCGATCTGGGGGCAGCGCGGCACAAGCTCGCGGCCCTCGCGCAGGATTTCGGGCTGGCCGTGGACCCGGATGCGCGGGTGGGCACGCTCAGCGTGGGCGAACGCCAGCGGGTCGAAATCCTCAAGGCGCTCTACCGCGATGCGCGGATTCTGATCCTTGATGAGCCGACCGCCGTGCTGACCCCGCAACAGGCCGACGCGCTTTTTGCCGCCCTGCGCAAGATGATCGCGCAAGGGCTGGGCGTGATTTTCATCAGCCACAAACTGCACGAGGTCATGGCGATTGCGCACCGCGTCGTCGTGCTGCGCCATGGCCGCGTCGTGGGGGCCGTTGCGACGGCCCAGACCGACCGTCACGCGCTGGCCGAGATGATGGTCGGCAGCGCTATCACCGCGCCCGAGCCGCGCGCCGCGACCCCCGGTCCGGCGCTCCTGCAACTCACGAATGTCTCGACCCCCGATCGCGGCAGGGCAAAGGGCCTGCACGGCGTTGATCTGGCACTGAACGCGGGCACGATCACCGGGCTTGCGGGGGTCTCCGGCAACGGACAGGCCGCACTCGCGGATCTGATCGCCGGGCTGGAACGTCCAAGCGCGGGCGTGATGCAGATCAGCGGCGGCGAGCCTGCGCACTGGTCGGTGACAGACGCGCTTGCCGCCCGCATCGCCCGCATCCCCGAAGACCGCCACAAGACCGGGACCATCGCCGATTTCACCCTGACCGAGAACGCAATTCTAGAGCGCTACCGCGACGCGCCTTTCGCGAAACGCGGCTGGCTCGACTGGCGCGCGGCGCGGGATTTCGCGCAATCGGTGATCAAAGCCTATGACGTGCGCTGCCCCGGCCCCGAGACGCGCATCCGCCTGCTCTCGGGCGGGAATATGCAAAAGCTGATCCTGGGCAGGGTGATGGAAATCGCACCGCAGATCATCCTCGCCAACCAGCCCGTGCGCGGGCTCGATATCGGCGCGATCACCTTCGTGCAGACGCAGCTTCTGGCTGCGCGCGACCGGGGCGCTGCGATCCTGCTCATCTCCGAGGATCTCGACGAGATCACCGCGCTCTCGGATGTGATCCATGTGATCTATGAGGGTCGCCTTTCGCCGCCTTTCGCACGTGGCGAAATGAGCACGACGGAACTCGGGCGCTGGATGGCGGGCGCAGGTTTCACGCGGGGGCAGGATGCGGCTTGAACCTGTCGCCAACCCCTCGGCCTTGCGGCTGATCGGCTTGCCCGCGCTGGCGCTGGCGCTCACAGTGCTCGCGGGATCGTCGCTGGCGCTGCTGGCAGGCGCGAACCCGTTCCAGACGCTGGGGCTGATCCTGCGCGGCGCGGCAGGCTCGCAATTTGCGGTACTGGAAACCCTCAACCGCGCCACGCCGCTGATTTTCACGGGCCTTGCCGTCGCTGTGGCCTTCCGCGCGAAGCTCTGGAATATCGGGGCGGAGGCGCAGCTTTACGCGGGCGCGCTGATGGCCGTGCTGCTCGGGACGGGCGCGCTGGGCTGGCATGCGGCCGCCCTCCTGCCTGCGATGGCAGGGGCGGCGCTTCTGGCGGGCGCGCTGGTGCTGCTTGGCCCCGCACTTCTGAAAACCCGGCTCGGCGTTGACGAAGTGGTAACCACATTATTGTTTAACTTCATCATGCTTCTGTTCATCTCCATGCTGCTCGAAGGGCCGCTCAAAGACCCGATGGGCATGGGCTGGCCGCAATCCTCGCGCCTTGTGCCGGATGCCCGCCTGCCGCGCCTGATCGACGGGCTGCGGCTGCATTGGGGTTTCGGGCTGGCGCTGATCGCGGCGGCGCTGGTCTGGGTGATCCAGACCCGCACGACGCTCGGCTATGAGATGCGCGCCGTGGGCGCGAACCGGCAAGCGGCGGAATTTGCAGGCATCCCGGTGGGCCGCGTCATCGTGAAAACGGCGCTCCTCTCAGGCGGGCTAGCGGGCCTCGCGGGGTTTTCCGAGGTCGCAGGGCTACGCGGCAACCTCACGCTCGATCTCTCGCCGGGCTTTGGCTATACCGGCATCATCGTCGCCATGCTCGCGCTTCTGAACCCCATCGGCGTGGTCATCAGCGCGATCTTCGTCGCAGGCGTTTTCGTGGGTGCCGACAGCATGAGCCGCGCGGCAGGCGTGCCCACCTATATCGCCAATATCATGCTGGCCACTGCGCTTCTGAGCATGGTGCTCGCCATCGCGCTCACGCGCTTCCGGGTGCGGTGGGACTGACATGATCGAAGTGCTGGAAATCTTCCTCTCCGCCAGTTTCTGGGCCGCTGTGATCCGCATCGCCTCACCGCTGATCTTCGCCACGATGGGCGAGTTGATCTGCGAACGCGCGGGCGTGCTGAACCTCGGGATCGAGGGGATCATGGTCGTGGGCGCTTTCGCAGGCTGGATGACCGTCTATTCCGGTGGCGGGCTCTGGACCGGGGTTGTGGTGGCGATGCTGGCGGGGATGCTCTTCGGGCTCATCCATGGCACGCTGACCGTGCCCTTCGGGCTCAGCCAGCATGTCGTGGGGCTCGGGATCACGCTTCTGGCCACGGCGAGCGCCTATTTCGCCTATCGCCTCGCGCTGCCCCGCGTCACCACCCCGCCCCGGATCGAGGCATTCCAGCCCTTCCCCATCCCCTATCTCTCCGACCTGCCGCTGATCGGCCCCGCGCTCTTCACACAGACCCCGCTGACCTATCTCGCCTTCGTGCTGGTGGGCGTCGTATCCTTCGTGCTGTTTCGCACACCTTTGGGGCTGGCCCTGCGCGCCGCAGGCGAAAACCCCGCCGCTGTGGCCGCACAGGGCCTGTCAGTCACGGCACTCCGCATGGGCTCGGTGATCGTCGGATCGGGCCTGATGGCGGTCGGCGGGGCCTTCCTCACCATGTCCGCTTTCAACTCGTTTTTCTTCGAGATGGTCAATGGTCGCGGCTGGATCTGCATCGCTCTGGTCGTTTTCGGCGCCTGGATGCCGGGCAAGGCCCTTCTGGGCGCGGTCCTCTTCGGCATGTTCGACGCCTTGCAGATCCGCTTGCAACAGACCACCATCGCCGCAGATATTCCCTATCAGGTGTTCTTGATGATGCCCTTCGTCCTGTCGATCCTCGCGCTGGTGATCATGTCGCGCCGCGCTTCCGTGCCCGCCGCCCTCATGGTCCCCTTCAACAAAGGCGAGCGCTGATGTTCGATCTGATCGTCAAGGGCGGCACGCTGCCCGATGGCCGCGTACCCGATATCGGCATCACCGGCACGCGCATCACGGCAGTGGAAGCGCTCGACGGGGCCGAAGCTGGCGAGACCCTCGACGCCACCGGCAACCTCGTCAGCCCGCCCTTCGTCGATCCGCATTTCCACATGGACGCAACGCTCAGCTACGGCACGCCGCGCATCAACCAGTCCGGCACGCTTCTGGAGGGCATCGCGCTCTGGGGCGAGTTGAAGCAGATCGCCACGATTGACGAGATGAAGGCCCGCGCGCTGAGCTATTGCGACTGGGCCGTGAGCATGGGCCTGCTCGCCATCCGCAGCCATGTTGACACTTGCGATCCTGACCTCAAGGGCGCACAGGCACTGATCGAGGTGCGCGAGGCCGTGCGCCCCTATCTCGACCTTCAACTCGTGGCCTTCCCGCAAGACGGCTTCTACCGCGACCCGCAGGCCGAAGCCCTGACCCTGCGTGCGCTCGATATGGGCCTCGATGTGGTCGGCGGCATCCCGCATTTCGAGCGCACCATGGCCGATGGCACAGCATCCGTCGCAGCGCTCTGCCGCATCGCCGCCGAACGCGGCCTGCCCATCGACCTGCATTGCGACGAAACCGACGACCCGAATTCGCGCCATATCGAAACCCTCATCGCTGAAACCCTCCGCCATGGGTTGCAGGGCCGCGCGACCGGCTCGCATCTGACCTCGATGCATTCGATGGACAATTACTATGTCTCGAAACTGCTGCCCATGATGGCCGAGGCCGAGGTGGCCTGCATCCCCAACCCCTTGATCAATATCGTCATTCAGGGCCGCCATGACACTTTCCCCAAGCGTCGCGGTCTGACCCGCGTCAAGGAAATGCGCGCCCATGGGATCACAGTCGGCTGGGGGCAGGATTGCGTGCTCGATCCATGGTATCCGCTGGGCACGGCCGATATGCTCGACGTGGCCTTCATGGGGCTGCATGTCGCGCAGATGACCCATCCGGATGACATGCGCGCCTGTTTCGACATGGTGACGCTGGAGAATGCGCGCATCATGGGGCTCGACGGTTACGAGCTCGCGCCGGGCTGCATGGCCTCGCTGGTTGTGCTGGATGCAGGTGACCCGGTCGAGGCGCTGCGCCTGCGCGCGACCCGCCGCGCCGTCATCGCGCGTGGCAAGATTGTCGCGCATACCCCCGCCGCTGAGGCGCAGCTTGATCTGCCGGGACGGCCCGCCCGGATCCAGCGCCGCCACTGCCGCCCCTGACATATGCGCGCGGCGCGACAATGGCATCGCTGCGTAATTAACGTCAATTTCATGTTCAGACGGTAGCTCTTGGGGCAGGAACGCATGTCGTCGCCACTGCTGCCGCGACGCCTTGGCGATCCTGAACAGGCAAAAGGCGTGATTCGAGGGCTATGAAAGATTACTTCGACCTTTCGCCCGATCCGGGTGTGATCCTGGCCGTTGATGGCCAGTTCGAGGCCGTGAACCAAGCCTGGATCACCGAACTCGGTTGGACCCGGACCGGCCTGGCCGGGCAAACTCTCCACGATCTCGCCCATCCCGAAGATCGGGCCAGCCTCGACAATCTGCTGCGTGGATTGACGGATCAACACCCCGAAGGGCGCAGCGGTTGCCGCATGCGTCGGGCTGATGGCGGCTGGCTGCCGCTCGATCTCAGCCTGCGCAAACTGCCCGGAAGCGTCGGAATCGCGATCTCTGCGCGGCGGGTCACCCCCGATCTCGCACGTTTGCGCATGGCACTAGAGGCACTTCCGGACGGGTTCATCCTCTATGATTCGGAAGACCGGCTGCTGACATGCAACAGCCGCTTTCGCGATCTCTTTGCGCCGATCGCGCATGTGCTGCAACCCGGCGCGTTGCTCGCCGATGTCCTGCGCACCATGCTCTCCGCGCGGATCTTCCCCGATGCGGTCGGACAAGAAAAGAAGTGGTTTGACCATTACCGACAAGCACCGCCCGCATCCGGCCTCAGCTATGAGGTCCGCTTCCATGGCGACCGCTGGTTGCGCATCAATGAACGGGGCACACCCGAAGGCGGGCGCGTCGCGCTCTGCACGGACATCACCCAGCAAATCAACAGCCGGATCCGCACGAAAAATGCCGAAGCCGCCGCCCATGACGCGCGCGAAAGTCTCACCTCCGCGATTGAAGCGCTCGAAGACGGCTTCGTTCTCTTTGACGCCGAGGACAAGCTCATCCTGTGCAACCGGCGCTATCGTGACTTCCATGCACCGATCCGGGATATCATCAGACCTGGTGTCTATTTCGGCGATATCCTGCGCGCCGGTCTGGCGCAAAAGCTCTTTCCTGACGCCATCGGGCAGGAAGAGGACTGGTATGCCCGCAACATCGCGATGCCACCGCCCGAGGGTCACGAGCTGGAAGTTGGTCTGGCCGCCGGTCGCTGGATCAGGATCGTGGAACGCCAGACCCCCGAAGGCGGGCGCGTCGGGCTGCGCATCGACATCACGAATCAGGTCGAAAGCCGCCGCCGCGCTGAGGCGGCCGAATGCGACGCGCGACGCGCCCGCGCGCGTCTGAGTTCCGCCATAGAAGCGCTCGAAGACGGCTTCGTTCTCTTCGACTCCGAAGATCGACTGGTGTTGTGCAACAAGAAATACCGCGAATTCTACCCCTCAACCGCGGATATCATGCTGCCCGGCACCAGTTTCGAGACGATCCTGCGCAAAAGTGCCATGGCCGGCGAAATCGCTGATGCTGTGGGGCGCGAGGAAGAATGGCTCGCCAATCGCCTCCGTCAGCACATGGCCAGTTCAGGCATGTTCGAGCAACACCTCTCCGACGGGCGCGTTCTGCGCATCTATGAGACCCGGACCTCGGATGGCGGCCGTGTCGGGCTGCGCATCGACGTGACCGAGCTCTATCAGGCGCGACAGCGCGCCGAAGCGGCGAGCCATGCCAAATCGAATTTCCTCTCCAACATGAGCCATGAAATCCGCACACCCCTCAACGCCGTTCTGGGCATGGCGGATCTGCTCGCTGAATCCGAGCTCGCGCCAGACCAGCAGGACATGTTGCAAACGATCCGCGATTCCGGCTGGAGCCTCTTGTCGCTGATCAATGACATTCTTGACCTGGCCCGCGTCGAATCGGGCAAGCTGACACTTGAAGAACAGCCCTTCATCCCCGCAGAGTTGATCGACCGGATCATCGCGCTGCACGGGGTGAATGCGCGCAACAAGACGGTCCGGCTCACTGTCGATCAATCGCCCGAGATCAGCCACGCGCGGCTCGGGGATGCGTCGCGCATCGCACAAATCCTGCACAATGTGATCGGAAATGCTGTCAAATTCACGGATCAGGGCGAAATCCGCCTGACTGTCGACGCAAGCAGCCCCGACCAGATCATATTCCGCATCGATGACACTGGCATCGGGATGACCGAGGAACAGATCCACCGCATTTTTGACCCGTTTGAGCAGGCCGAAGCCGGAACCACACGCCGCTTCGGTGGGACAGGACTTGGCATGTCCATCGTCCAGCGCCTCGTTGATATGATGAAGGGCCAGATCAGCATCAAAAGTGCGCTGTCCGAAGGCACCTCCATCACGATAC
>PXDM01000371.1 GCA_003565055.1 Paracoccaceae bacterium | reverse complement strand
CTCCGGCATCGTCCCGCAACAGCCGCCGATAATCGTCGCGCCGCAATCGCGCGCGAGCACCGCGTAATCGGCCATCAGCGCGGGCGTGCCGTCGTAATGGATATGCCCGTCATGGTATTTCGGGATGCCCGCATTGCCCTTGGCGATCAGAGGCAGTCCCGCATCCGCATCGACAAAGCCCAGAAGCGTGCGCAGCAGGTCAGACGCGCCAACCCCGCAATTCGCCCCAAAGGCCAGCGGCTTATGCCCCAGCTTGCCCACCATCTGCGCCATCGCCGCAGAGGTCGTGCCCATCATCGTCCGCCCCGCCGTGTCGAAACTCATCGTCCCGCACCAGGGCATATCGGCGAGCTTCGCGGCCTCTGCGGCGGCCTTGTATTCCTCAGGCGCGGAAATCGTCTCGACCCAGAGCACATCCGCGCCCCCGGCCTTCAGACCCTCGGCCTGCTCATGGAACATCTCGACGGCGATCTCATGGGTCAGACTGCCCATCGGGGCCATGATCTCACCCGTCGGCCCGACCGAGCCCGCGACAATCACCTTGCGCCCGCTCGCATCCGCGATTTCGCGCCCGAGCGCCGCCCCGAGACGGTTCAGCTCACGCACCCGCGCCTGCGCGTCATGCAGCTTCAACCGGCTGGCATTGCCGCCGAAGGTGTTGGTGAGGAACAGATCCGAGCCCGCCTCCACCGCATTGCGATAAAGCGTGCGGATCTTGTCGGGCGCGTCGGCATTCCACAATTCCGGCGCATCGCCCGAGGCCAGCCCCATATTGAACAGATTCGTCCCCGTCGCCCCATCGGCCAGAAGCCAGTCGCGATCAGAGAGCAGGTCAGACAGCGCATTGGCCATGTCAGGTCTCGCAATACCGCAGAAACAGAGAAACGCCGCTCAGCCTTCGGACAATTCGGCCTTTGCCTCGGAAAGAAGCACGTCCATCTTTGCCCGGATCGTCGCCTCATCGCTCACGCCCGAGAGATCCGCGAGCACCTTGCGCACGACATCCTCATGCCCGGCTTCCTCGAAATCGGCGCGGATCACTTCCATGGCGTATTCCTCGGCCTCTGCACCCGTTTTGCCCAGAAGACCTGCGGCCCAGAGCCCGAGCTTCTTGTTGCGCCGCGCCACGGCCTTGAACACCATTTCCTGATCATGGGCGAATTTCGATTCAAAAGCGCGTTCGCGATCATTGAAACTGGTCATGTCTAGCCTCGTCTTTTCATCCGGTGGGTCGCACCTGATATGACCTGCACAGACGGCGTGTTCAAGGTCAAATCCGGCCATGTCTCATAGAAACAGCCCGCCTTGCTCCGACGGGCGCAACGGGCTATAGGCGGCGTATTCATCATTCGCCAATCAGCACCGGAGAACATCATGGCACGCCGCACCAAGGTCTATGAAGGCAAGGCCAAGATCCTCTATGAAGGGCCTGAGCCCGGCACATTGGTGCAGTATTTCAAGGATGACGCCACCGCTTTCAATGCCGAAAAGCGCGATGTGATCGACGGCAAGGGCGTGCTCAACAATCTGCTGTCGGAATATTTCATGACCGGGCTCAACCAGATCGGCGTGCCCACGCATTTCCTGCGCCGCATCAATATGCGCGAGCAACTGATCCGCGCGGTCGAGGTCATCCCGCTCGAAGTCGTGGTGCGCAATGTGGCCGCCGGGTCGCTCTCCAAGCGCCTCGGGATCGAGGAAGGCACGCCCCTGCCCCGCCCGATCATCGAATTCTACTACAAGGACGATGCGCTCGGCGATCCGCTGGTGACCGAGGACCAGATCCTCGCCTTCAACTGGGCCAGCCATCAGGATCTCGACGACATGGTGGGGCTCGCCGTGCGCGTGAATGACTTCATGTCGGGCATCATGCTCGCGGTCGGCATCAAGCTGGTGGATTTCAAGATCGAAATCGGGCGTCAATTTGAGGGCGACATGCAGCGCCTGCTCGTCGCCGATGAGATCAGCCCTGATTCGTGCCGCTTGTGGGACATGAAGACCGGCCAGAAGCTCGACGAGGACGTGTTCCGGCGGGATCTGGGCAATCTGACCGATGCCTATTCGGAAGTCGCGCGGCGTCTTGGCGTCATGCCGAAATCGCCGACCCCGATCACCAAGCCCAAGCTGATGAACTGAGAAGGTGTCTGTGACCATGAAGTATCGTGTATTCGTGACCTTGAAATCCGGCGTTCTGGACCCGCAGGGCGAAGCCATCCGCCACGCGCTTGGCGCTCTGGGCTTTGACGGGGTGAATTCTGTGCGCCAGGGCAAGATGATCGAGCTTGATCTCGCCGAAGACGACGCTGCGCGCGCCGAAGAGCAGGCCCGGCAGATGTGCGAGCGGCTTCTGGCCAATACTGTGATCGAAAGCTACCGGCTCGAACCTGCGTAACAGCGCGGGCGCTCAGCCCGCCCCGCCTGCGCGCCGCGCAACGATTACGCTGGCGCGAAAGCGCTGATCAGCCCGTCAAACATCGCGCGCCCGTCAGTGCTGCCATGAAGCGGCGCAAAGGCGCGTTCGGGATGCGGCATCATGCCCAGCACCCGGCGGTTTTCCGACAGGATCCCCGCGATATCATCCCGCGACCCGTTGGGATTGCCGAGATAGCGAAACGCCACCCGCCCCTCGCCGCGCAGCCGCTCCAGCGTCGTCTCATCTGCGAAGTAATTGCCGTCATGATGCGCAATCGGCACCTGCACTTCCGCAGCCTCAGTGTAAGCGGCGGTAAAGGGGCTCTCGGTCGTCTCGACCCGCAGGGTGACAGTGCGGCAGATATATTTCAGCCCGGCATTGCGCAGCAGCGCACCGGGCAGCAGCCCCATCTCAAGCAGCACCTGAAAGCCATTGCAAATGCCCAGCACATGCCCGCCCTTGCCCGCGAAATCGACGACGGATTGGGCGATCGGCGAGCGCGCGGCAATCGCCCCGCAGCGCAGATAGTCGCCAAAGGAAAACCCGCCCGGCACACCCACGATATCGACGCCCGCAGGCAGGCTCGTATCCTTGTGCCAGACCCGCACGACCTCGGCCCCGGCCTGTTCAAAAGCACTCGCCAGATCACGGTCGCAATTCGATCCGGGGAAAGTGATGACCGCAGCTTTCATCGCAGGAGACTCCGTGGCGGGGATTGGGTTGCCCCGCATCTAGCGCGAAACCGGAAGGGCTGCAAAGGGAAAGCGCGCCGGTGCGGCGGCTCGGGGTCAACGCACTTTTTTCACCAGTCGAAATCGTTTTTCGACCAGTGAAAAATAAAACGGCCCCGATGCGCGGCATTTTTTCAAATGGTGAAACCATTTTTCAAAAATGCGATCAGTCGACGAACGCCTTCTCGACCACATATTCCGCAGGGTTGGAATTGGCCCCTTCGCGCAGCCCGGCATCCTCGAGGATTTTCTTCACATCGAGGTTGAACTCCAACGAGCCGCAGACCATCGCGCGGTCATGCGCAGGGTCGAGCGGCGGAATGCCGAGATCGCCAAACACTTGGCCGGACGCGAGATTATCCGTCACCCGCCCCATCCGCGCGCTCTCTTCGCGCGTCGTGGTGGGGTAATAGAGCAGCTTGTCGCCCACCAATTCGCCGATCAGCGGATCATCCGGCAGCGCCTCGATCAACTCGCGCCCATAGGTCAGCTCCGCGACCTCGCGGCAGGTATGCATGACCACGACCTGCTCATATTTTTCCCAGGTCTCGGGCTCGCGCAAAAGCGAGGCGAAAGGCGCGATCCCGGTCCCGGTGGCGAGCATCCAGAGCCGCTTGCCGGGCAAAAGCGCATCAAGAACGAGTGTGCCGACGGGTTTGGGCCGCAAGATGATCTGTTCGCCCGGCTGGATATGCTGCAAACGCGAGGTTAGTGGCCCTTCCGGCACCTTGATCGAATAGAATTCCAGCTCCTCGTCCCAGGCCGGCGAAGCAATGGAATAGGCCCGCAAAAGCGGCCGGCCATTGTCGCCCATCAGCCCGATCATGACGAATTCACCCGACCGGAACCGCAGCGATTGCGGCCTTGTGCAGCGAAAGGCGAAAAGCCGGTCCGTGTAATGGCGCACCGAGGTCACGGTCTGCGCATCGGGCAAAGTGGGCGTGGCCTTGGGCGGGGTCAGGGTCTGTTCGGTCATGAGCGGGTCTATCCTCGGGAGCAATGCGGGTCAGGTCTGCGTGACGTCAGTCTTTCCCGTTTTCCGCCCCATACGCCTTGCGCCAGCGCAACTCAACCCGTCGCGGCAAAATTCCGGCGAATTTTGAGAATTATTTTCTGCTATGCGCGCAGATACGTTGCGAAAGGTAGAATTTTGTTCTACGCCACCCGGAGAATTGAAAGGGTGTCTCGCATGGCCACAGGACTGGATGACTTGGACAGGCGCATTCTGGCGGAGCTGCAGCGCGATGCCAGCCAGTCGCTTGATGATATTGCCAGCAAGGTCAATTCGAGCAAGACCCCGGTCTGGAACCGCATCCGCAAGCTGCGCAAGGCCGGGGTGATCCTGCGCGACACGGTGCTGCTCGACGCGGAAGCGCTGGGGCTGGAGGCGTGTTTCTTCGTGCTGGTCCGCACCTCCGCGCATGAGGCCGATTGGCAGGCGCGGTTTCTGCAAGCCGTGCGCGCGCGCCCTGAAGTGATGGAAGCGCACCGGCTCGCAGGCGATATCGACTATATCCTCAAGGTCCGCGTGCCCAATGCCCGCGCCTATGACCGCTTCTATCAGGCGCTCATCGCTGAGGTGAGCATCCACAATGTCACGGCGCTGCTGTCGATGGAAGAGATCAAGTTCACGACGGCGATGCCGCTGGAGCAGACAAAAAGCGGATAGGAATCGCGCTTGATCCGGCTTAGGCTGGCCCCTGTCATCACGGAGGAACTGCCCATGCGTCTCGCTTATGTCCTTGCCGCCGCTTTGTCTTTGGCCGCACCCGCCCTGCAGGCTCAGAGCCTGCCGCAGCTCCATGACGTGACCGGGGTGGATGCGGGCGATGTGCTCAATATCCGTGCCACGCCTTCGGCCAGCGCCGAGATCATCGGCACGCTGGCCCCGGATGCCACGGGCATCGAGGTCGTGGCCGCCAATCCCGAAGGCACCTGGGGGCAGGTCAATACGGGCGAGACCGCAGGCTGGGTCAATCTGACCTATATGGAGGCGCGCGGGGTCCATATCGACAATTACAACCTGCCTGACGGGCTGTTTTGCTATGGAAACGAGCCCTTCTGGTCGCTGCAGAATATCGGCGGCGCGCTGCATTACGACACGCCCGACGCCCCGGCGCGCGACTTTGATCTGTGGATGGCACAGGATAGCGGCATTGCCGAGGATCTGCGCCGCATGGTGCAATTCGCAGGCTTTGGCGGTCCGGGCACGGCCTTCATCTACCCCGCGCAATGCAATGACGGGATGAGCGACCGCGCCTTCGGGCTGGCGATCAGCGTCATGACCGCGCCGTCGGGCGATCTCTTGAGCGGTTGCTGCACGCTCAGTCGCTGAGCGCCGCCTGCCAGCGTTCAAGCCGCGCGCGGTTGACCCCCATATCGGAATGACCAAAGCGCGCGCGGCCAAAGGCCAGAAGCATCGCGCCCTCGCCCGTGGCCTCGATCAGCACCGAGGTGTAATCGGGAAAGCCCATGATGCGTGTGCGGCTCAGATAGGTCATATGCCCGCTGTCCACTGACCCCGCGATGAGGCGCGCGCCATCGGCCTCGGCGACCTGGTGCAGGCGCGCCGCGAGCGTCTCGGGCTGCATGGAGAAAACACGCGGCATCGCATCGCCGCCGACCATGCGGATGAGGTGAAAATTTGGGCTCGACGGGCGCGCGACGAGGCGCGGATCTTCGTGCCAGCGCGCCGGGTCACTGGGCGCGAGCCGGATATAGGCGGCAAAACCCAATGCTGTGGCGAGGGCCACAAGGGCCAGCAATTTGATCATCTCCGTCCCCTCCATCCGCCTCTTGCGGTCAAGATGGTGCAGCGGGGGGTGCCGGTCAAGCTGGCCCCGCGCGCAGTGCGGCGAGTCTGGTGGCGACGCCCCGCAGCGCAACCTGACAGAAGCGCAGGGCAGGTTTTCCCGACAAGCGGCAGACAGGCTGCGCATCTGTCACAGCATTCAGGCCGCCCCCCCCCTTTTTCCGGGGTGGCGGCCTGCTCCGGGCCGAAGTGCCGCTACGCCCGATGACGGGCAAAACCGGCGCTGTCGCCTTGGTCTCAGCTCTTGACCATGTGATCTGCATTCAGCGCGCTCTGCAGCGCATCAACCTTTCCGACATTGGCAACCACATCTTCACGCTGCTTTTGCAATGTGCTGACCTCATCCGCGCTGAATGTGCCGTTGATCTCGCATTCGCGCAGCGTGTCGTCATAGGCTTCCAGCAGACGCTTTTCGTTCTCGCGCAGGCTGGGCAACATGGTGGTTTCATCTGCCGAGATGACAAAACGGGCGTTCAATGCGGCTTTCTGCACGAGGCTCATGAAAGACCCGTCACCGTCCGGGCGCTCGCCGCGTTCCAGCAGAAGGCCCGCAAGGTCATGCGCGTGGGTCAGATGCTGCTTGCGCAGATCGGCGCAGAGCGTCGCGACACGCTCATGGTTGCCGATCTTCATCGCGTCCTCATAGCCTTTGGCAGTGTCGGTGATTTTCGTATGAAGGGATGAGATGATCTCTATTGCTGTAGGCATGATGGGCTCCGATCTAATGGATTGTTGGCTGCTCAACCCACATGATGCGTTTGCGTTCCATCATCGGCCGGAAAAAGAGCAATTCAGACTGGGCCACTCTATGAAATATCTATATATTAAAGATGCTTGAAGTCACTTCTTAAAGTTCCAAGCTTTGCGCTGACAGTGAGACCAGACAACCGCAGCGTGACCAGTCACATGTTGCCGCGCAAGCGCCTGAGCGGCACAACCCAGCTCGCGCATGGCCTCGGGGTAGCGCGGGATGCATCGGGTCTGCGGGGGCCTGTGCATCCCGCAACAGGGGGTGAGGTCAGGCAAGATTGACAGCGCAGGTCACGCTGCCGCCGCCATCATCCCCTCGCGCTGCAGATGCGCATG
>PXDM01000471.1 GCA_003565055.1 Paracoccaceae bacterium | reverse complement strand
CCTCTGCCGGGGTGCAGAATTTGAAATCGTCATAGACGAGATGCTCATACATGTCGTCCGACATGACCCAGACATGGGGATGGCGCAGCAGCACATCGGTCAGCGCCTTCAGCTCGTCCCACGTATAGCCCGCGCCGGTGGGGTTCGACGGCGAGTTGAAGATCAGCCATTTGGTCTTGGGCGTGATCGCGGCCTCCAGCGCCTCGGGCGTCAGCTTGTAAGCTGTGTCAGCTGTGGCTTCTGCGATCACTGGCTCACCGCCTGCCAGCAGCACCATATCCGGGTAGCTGACCCAATAGGGCGCGGGGATCACCACTTCATCGCCCGCGTTCAGTGTCGCCATCAGCGCATTATAGAGCACCTGCTTGCCGCCAGTGCCGACCGTCACCTGCGCGGGGCTATAGTCCAGCCCGTTATCCCGCTTGAACTTTGCGCAGATCGCGTTTTTCAGCTCCGGGATCCCGTCAACCGGGGTGTATTTCGTTTTCCCCGCATCAATGGCCGCTTTTGCGGCATCCTTGATATTGGCGGGCGTGTCAAAGTCAGGCTCACCGGCGCCGAGGCCAATGACATCCTTGCCCGCAGCTTTCAGCTCTGCGGCCTTGGTGGTCACCGCGATCGTCGGTGACGGCTTGACGCGGGACAGCGTGTCGGAAAGGAATGCCATGTGGAAAAACTCCAGTTTGTAACTCGGGCGCATGTTTCATATGGTGCAGGCACAAGTCGTTCAAGCACAATCAAATCCTGAGAGGCGTGAGATGACGGAAACATCAGTGAGCACCGATTGGTATTCGGGCGAACATGCGACATTCGGCGACCGGTTGACAGCGGCGCGCGAGGCGCAAGGGCTTGATCAGGCGACGCTGGCGCGCAGGCTGGGGGTCAGGCTTAAGACCATCGAGGGCTGGGAGAATGACAGTTCCGAGCCACGTGCGAACAAACTGCAGATGGTGGCGGGGCTGCTGAATGTCTCGATCCGCTGGCTTCTGACTGGCGAGGGCGAAGGGCTGGCCGAACCTGCCACCGAAGAAGAACTGGCCGAGGATGCCGCAGCGCTGCTGAGCGACTTGCGCTCCATGCGCCAGCAGATGACTCAGATGACGACCCGGATCGGACGCGCGGAAAAGCGGCTGCGGGTGCTGATGAAAGAGGTGCTCTGATGACCGACCCGACTCCGGAAGAGGCACGGCTCAAGAAGCTGCGCATGCGTTCCTGGCGGCGCGGGATGAAGGAAATGGATCTCATTCTCGGACCCTATGCCGATGCCGAGCTCGCTGGCTTCGCGCCCGAGATGCTTGATGAATATGAGCGGCTTCTCAATGAGAACGACCAGGACCTCTATCTCTGGGTGACAGGCGCGCAGCCTTGCCCTGAGAGGGTGTCAGCGATGGTCACGAAGATCGGGCGCGCGATTGGGTCGGAAAACCGCGCCTGAGCCCAAGCTGCATTAACAGGTTTTTTGTCTTTCGCTGTCATTTTGACCTAAATTTGGTCTGGAATGGAGCGGTCAGTGACAGTTCAACAGAGTATCGAGCACTCCCTTCAAGGGGAGTTTCTGACGCGCTACCTTGACAATGTAGCGCTTCTGGAGCGGTTGCATCGGTTGATGCTCGATGTGATCAAGGATGAATTCGAGCGTCTCGGGATTGTCGATATCAACCCGGTCCAGGCACTGCTCTTGTTCAATATCGCCGAGAACGAAGTGACCGCAGGCGAATTGAAATCGCGGGGCTACTATCAGGGCTCGAATGTCTCCTACAATCTCAAGAAACTTGTCGAGCTTGGGTATATGCATCACCAGCGCTGTGCCGTTGATCGCCGGTCGGTCCGGGTTCGGCTCACGCCTAAGGGGTTGGATGTCCATGCCAAGATCGCAGCACTCTTCGCGCGCCATTCCGAAAACCTGCATTTGAACGAAATCATTGAGTTTTCGACACTGGATACTGTCGCGCGCGCCTTGCGCCGGATCGAGCGCTATTGGGGCGATCAGATCCGCTACATTTACTGAAGCCGGGCGCAGCTTCCGCTTTTGCATTGCGCGGTGGCCGGGCGGGACAGTTGCTGATGTTGCGCATCATGCAGTGGAATTTGCGATGTCCTCGGCAAGTGACAGCAAGCGACACAATAAAGCGCTGCTCGGTCCTTGGCCGTGCAGATGTATCGAGCGCGAGCCTGCCTCACAGCGGGGAGCTATGGTCCTGACGGGGCGCCCACTCTTCAGTGGCGTATCGACGTGACCAATGACTGACTGACTGCAATCCGGTGGCGGATCGCGTCAGCGAAAGGGCGGCGCGTAGAGCAGCCCGCCTTGCGTCCATTGCGCATTCAGGCCGCGCGACAATCCGATGGGGGTCTGATCTCCGATGGTGCTGGCGAAAAGTTCACCGTAATTTCCCACGGATGCAATCGCGCGAGCGGCCCAGTCATTGTCAAGCCCAAGGAGCTCGCCGAACCCGCCTTCACGTCCCAGAAGGCGCTTGACCTCCGGATTCGCGCTGCTGGCTTTCATCTCTTCGACATTGGCCGACGTGACCCCGAGTTCCTCGGCCGCGATCAGGGCGAATAGCGTCCAGCGCACGATATCGGCCCAGTTGTCATCGCCGTGCCGCACCACTGGCCCCAGCGGTTCCTTGGAAATCACTTCAGGCAGAATCACATGCTCCCCCGATTCGGCAAATCCTGCCCGCCCCGAGGCAAGTGCAGCGATATCTGTCGAATAGGCGTCACAATCACCAGCGAGATAGGCTTCCACGGCTGCTGCCGTCGAGGCGACCTGCAGGGCGGTGTAGGTCATTCCGTTTGCCCGAAAATAATCCGCCAGGTTCATCTCCGATGTCGTCTCGCTCTCGACGCAGATTGTCGTCTCGTCGAGTTCCAGAGCGGAGCTGATCCCCTCGTCCCGCCGCACCATGAACCCCTGACCATCATAGTAATTGGTCCCGACGAATGTCAGCTCTTCGGCAACATCGCGCTGAAATGTCCATGTCGTGCTGCGCGCGAGGACGTCGATCTCGCCCGACTGGAGCGCGCCGAAGCGGTCCTGCGTGTCGAGCGGTACGAACCGGACAGCAGAGGGATCACCAAGCACCGCAGCAGCCAGAGCGCGGCAGAAACCCACATCGAAGCCCTGCCAGTTTCCGCTCGCATCCTTCGCGCCAAAGCCGATCCGGCCCGCATGCGATCCGCAAACCAGCTCGCCGCGCTCGAAGACGTCATCGCGGATCGCCTGCGCGGTCGCAGCAACGCCGCTAAGCGCTGTCGCAACGACAATGCCGATGGTTAGCGGAGTTTTCATCATGGCCTCTCTGGTGTCGCCGCTTTGATGGCGGTCTGTCCTGTTCACCCAAGCAAACATTTGCTCGTCCCTTGACCTGACTAGCCCTATTTTGCGCAGGAGGGTCAAGCACGGAATCACCTGTATCCCTTGAAATCACTGCTACAAAGCCGCGCGCATGACATCACGTTTGCGTCGGGGCTGTGCTCTTCGCCTATGCCGCCGGTGCGCTGCTTTGGGTTGGCAGTGTTGACATCGTTCGGTGCACAGGACAATCTGCGGCTCACAGACAGGGGCGTCCGTGCGTGGCACGGGCTGAGAAGCACCCTTTGAACCTGAACCAGATCATGCTGGCGTAGGAAGTCTGCGATGCGAGTGCTTGCGGCCCTGTCTGGCCCATGCTGCCGCGCCGCACCTCCCCGTCAGCGAGGGGAGATACGAGGATGCAGCCGACAGGTGACTATCTCGAAACCATGCGCGCAACGGCGCCTTTGGTGCATAACATCACCAATTATGTGGCGATGAATTTCATGGCGAATGTGCTGCTCGCGGTCGGCGCCTCGCCTGCGATGGTTCATGCGCGGGAGGAGGTCGCGGAATTCGCGGCACTCGCGCAGGTGCTGAGCGTCAATATCGGCACAGCGGACCCGGATTGGGGGGCGGCGATGCAGGATGCAGCGGCCGTCATGAACGCGCATGCGCGGCCATGGGTGTTCGACCCGGTCGGCGTGGCCGCGACCCGCTTCCGTCAGGGCCTCGCGAAAGACCTGCTAGCGCTCAGGCCGACGGTGATACGGGGCAATGCCTCGGAGATCCTGACGCTTGCGGGCATGGCTGGGCGCGCGCGCGGGGTGGATGCGGGCGACAGCGTGGAGGCGGCGATCGAGGCCGCGACCACGCTCGCGCAGGCCACTGGAGGCGTGGTCGCGGTCTCTGGCCCTGTGGATTACGTCACGGACGGCGCGCGCGCTTTCCGGGTTGCGAACGGGCATCCGCTCATGACGCAGGTGACTGTCATGGGCTGTTCGCTCAACAGTGTGATCGCAGCCCTTTGTGTGGGCCAGTCCGCGCTGGAAGCGACTGTGGCGGCACTTGCCAGTTACGGACTGGCCGGCGAAGTCGCGGCCAGCGTTGCGCAGGGGCCGGGCAGTTTCCAGCCGGCTTTTCTCGACGCTCTGGCCGCGCAAACCCCGCAGGCGCTGAGCGATGGCGCAAGGATCTCCGCAGCATGATGGGGCCGATCTACGCCATCACTGACCCGGATGCGCCGCTTGGGGTCGTGGCGCAGGCACATGCAGCCGCGCGGGGCGGGGCATGGGCCGTGCAACTGCGTGACAAGCGGGCCTGCGATGCGGAGATGACCGACATCGCCCGCGAGATCCGCGACGTTCTGCGCCCGTTTGGCGCGAGGCTGATCATCAATGACCGACTTGAGGTTGCGCGCGCATCAGATGCCGACGGGTTGCATATCGGGCAGGGCGACGGTGACCCGGAGGACGCGCGCGCAGCACTCGGGCCGGGCAAGCTGCTGGGCCTGTCGATTGAGGCGCGCAGCCAATGCGCGGCGATCCCGGCTTGCGTGGATTACATCGGCGTGGGGCCCGTGCGCGCGACCGCCACGAAACCCGATCATGCGCCACCGCTGGGCATGGGCGGTCTGGCCGCAATCATCGCGGAGGCGCGCGTCCCGGCTTTCGCGATTGGCGGCATCACTGCGCGTGATGCGCGCGCGTTGAAGGGGGCGGGGGCGATTGGCATGGCCGTTGTCTCGGCGATCTCCCGCGCGCCGGACCCCGAAGCGGCAACGAAGGCACTTTGCGACGCATGGAGGCAGGCATGATCCCGAATATCCTCTCAATTGCAGGCTCCGACCCATCGGGCGGGGCAGGCATTCAGGCAGATATCAAGGCGATTTCAGCCTGTGGCGGCTATGCGATGGCCGCGATCACGGCGCTCACGGTGCAAAACACCTGCGGGGTGCGCGATGTGCAGATGATGGCCCCCGATTTCGTGTCGGCGCAAATCCGCGCGCTGCGGGACGATATCCGCATTGATGCGGTCAAGATCGGGATGCTGGGGACGGCTGCGATCATTGAGAGCGTGGCGCAGGCGCTCGACGGGCTCGCGGTGCCCATCGTGCTCGACCCGGTGATGGTCGCCAAGGGGGGCGACCGGCTGTTGCAAGCCGATGCGGTTGCCGCTCTGCGCGCGCTCTTGCCGCGGGCCAGTGTCATTACCCCCAATCTGCCCGAAGCTGCTGATCTGCTGGGCGAGACCGAGGCAACGACCCCCAAGGCGATGGAAGCACAGGCCCGCGCGCTCCAGGCTTCGGGTGTGGAGGCGGTCATGCTCAAGGGCGGGCATCTCGGCGGGGCGGAGAGCCCCGACCTGCTGGCTTCGGATCAGAGCCTGATCTGGCTCCCCGGCCCGCGCCATGTGACCGACAAGACCCATGGCACGGGCTGCACTCTGTCTTCGGCGCTGGCGACTTGTCTCGGCCATGGGCTGCCCATGGCGCAAGCTGTCGCCCGCGCGAAGGCCTATATCGCCGCTGCCATCGCCGGGGCGGATGCGCTCAATGTCGGGCGCGGCCATGGCCCGACGCATCATTTCCACAAACTGAAAGGCCAGCCATGAGCTTCACACAAACCGTTATCGCGCAGACATCTGAGCTCTGCGCCGCGATCCGCGCCATGCCCTTCAACTGCGATCTGGCCGATGGCACGCTCGCGCAGGACGCGTTTCGTCACTACATGATTCAGGACGCGCATTACCTCGAAGGCTTTGCGCGGGCTTTGGCGCTGACCAGCGCGCGGGCCCCCGATGCCGATGCTGTGCGTCAACTTGCGCAATCGGCGGCTGGCGCGATTGCGGTCGAGCGGCAGATGCATGACCATTATCTCGGGCGTTTCGGGGTATCGGCGGCGGAATTCGCGGCCACGCCGCGCAGCCCGGCCTGCGATCATTACGTGAGCTTTCTGATCACCACAGCGGCGACCCGGAGCCCCGCAATCGCGCTTGCGGCACTGCTGCCCTGTTTCTGGGTCTACCGCGATGTCGGGCATGATATCGCAGGGCGCGTGCGGCCGGATAACCCCTATCAGGACTGGATTGACACCTATTCGGGCGAGGCGTTTGACGCGTCCGTCACAGCCGCCTGCGCGCTCGCGGACCGGTTGGCCGAGGCGGCCAGCGCGCCAGACCGCGCGGCGATGGAGGCGCATTATTCCCGCAGCGCGCTCATGGAATGGATGTTCTGGGACAGCGCCTATCACCAGCGCGGCTGGCCCGATCCGCTGGCGTGATCAGCGCGCGTCGGGTTTGCGCGCGACGCCCATATAGAGGATCGCGGTCAGGGGCAGCGGCCCGAAGCTCAGATCACCGCGCCGCGTGATCCCGCGCGGGCCGAGTCCTGTGAACGGCCCCGGCACCAGCCCGGCGAATTGCAGCCCTGCGCGCAACTCATGGGGCTTGATGAACATCGCCGGGTCATGCGTGCCCTTGGGCAAGAGGCGCAGGATATCCTCGGCCACCGTGACCGTGGCGAGATGTGCCAGTGGGTTGCGGTTGATCGTGTCGAACAGGAACAGCCCGCCGGGGCGCAGCACGCGGGCGGTCTCGGCCAGCACCTGCGGCAGATCGCGCACATGTTCGAGCACATCGACGCAGACCACAGCGTCGAAACTGGCATTACTGTAGGGCAGGGCCTCGCCTTCGCCGGTGTCGTAACGGATCTCGCGCCCGGTCTCAGTGGCGTGGGCGCGCGCGGCGG
>PXDM01000053.1 GCA_003565055.1 Paracoccaceae bacterium | reverse complement strand
GCACCTTGCTCGAGACCCTCGCGCGCCACAGGAGCGAACAAGCTTCCTGGGCCCAGGCGCTCCGGCAGGCCCAAATCGAGCTCATCAGCACCCAGGACTCTCTGGTCGACCTCTCCCATCCCTGGTTCTGGGCCCCCTTCCAGCTCATCGGGAGGTGGCGGTGAGGCACAGATCGTGGATTGGAACGGAGGCAACAAGATGAGAACTGGTACATGGTTGTTCCTGACGATGGTGCTAGCTGGTGGCCTGCTAGCGAATGGCGCCTACACAATCACCGTTGAACCGGGTGACTCTATCCAGGCAGCCATCGACACCGCTCCGGAGGGCGCAGTCGTCTGTATGGGAGAAGGCGTCTGGGAGGAGAACCTCTTGATCACGACGAACCTCACCCTCAGAGGGCAAGGGCCTGGACGAACTGTGTTGCGAGCAAGGGAAACAGATCGTCCCGTTGTGTGGATCAGCCCCTCACCATGGAGGCAGCTGGTGGAAGTCAGCGTTGAAGAGTTGACGGTAACGGGGGCACGGGGTTCGTTTGATCGATCAGCGATTCTGGTCGAGGAGGACGCACGAGCAACGATTGTTACCTGCAACATCTCAGGCAACGAATGGGGCGTCGGTCTCTGGGGTATGGCACGCGCGACACTGGTGAACTGCACGATTTCCCAGAACAGCAGCTACGGCATTTGGATTCTTGAGGACGCGCGGGCAACGATTATCAACACTGACATTTCGCAAAACGAATGTGCCATTTGGCTCACCCACTCTGCCCAAGTTACGATCAGCGAGTGTACTATAGCGGATAATTCGTTCACAGGTATCCAACTTGAAGCTTCATCTAGAGCAGCAGTCACGGAGAGCTCCATATCAGGGAGCGAAGTAGGTATCTGGTTGGTTGATTCAGCCGAGGCTGACATCTCCAACTGCAGGATCTTTGGGAACTCCTGGTACGGAGTGTGGATTGTGGCGTCAGCCAAGGCTTTGATTTCTGGAAGCGAAGTGTTAGAGAACACCGACGTCGGCGTCTCCGCAGAGGACGTTTCACGGGTGAGGAACGTAAGCAGCACGATCAGCCGGAACGGTGTGGGATTACAGGTTAAGGGCTCCGCCGATGCTGTGATCATGGACTGCACAATCTCGCACAGCCGTGGCAGCGGCATCCTGCTTGGGGACAGCGCTCAATGTCTGATCAAAGAGAACCGCGTCTTCAAGAACGAGCAATACGGAGTTGCCCTTCTCGAATCGCCATGCTTTGACAGCGGAGTGTTTAGCGGCCACGTGTCCGGCAGCGGCAACACTATCCCCAGCCTGGGACAGGATCAGGCCAACCAACTGGGTGGTGTCTGCCCATCGCCGGGGCTTGACTTCCTCACAACTTCCGAAGGTGGCGAAGCTGACCGGCGATGAGCGGAATGCACAGGAACGAGCTATGGAAACGTGATCAGCTCGCCTGAGCGCTGCTCTCCCTAGCTTGGAGGGGTATGCCAAGATGGCCAAGGAGGCAGGAATGGAGGGAGAAGGATGAGACGCTCTCTGCAACGAGTCGTGAGCATGCTCTCGGCTCCGTTGTTGCTCGGATTCTGGACGCTAGCGCACGCAAGTTGCACGATCACAGTACAGCCGGATGAATCCATCCAGGCCGCGATCGACGCGGCACCGTCAGGCGCGGTGGTCTGCATCGTCGGAGGAGAGTGGGAAGAGCGGCTTACGATTGGGAAAACTCTGACCTTGCGTGGCGAAGGAATGGAGCAAACAGCGATCCAAGGTCTCGAGGACGAAGCGGACTTGATCCGTGTGCATGCCCCCAACGGTGACGAGGTCGTGGTTGTCTTGGCCAAGCTAAGCGTACGCGGGGTCCGGTCTTGGGGCAGTTGCGGTCTCCGGATCGAGGGCTCAGCCCAGGTTGTGATTGAGGGTACGACTATAGAGACAGCGGGATCGGGAATAGTCATGCGGGACTCCGCCCGTGCCAGCCTCAAGGCCTCTACCATCTCAGAGAACCTACATGCTGGCATCGACATGGCGGATTCCGCCCAGGTTAGCATCGAGGACTCGTCTATCAGCAGAAACCAATGGGAAGGCATACACTTAGCGGACTCTACCCAGGCGAGCATCAAGGGCTCGACCATTCTAGGAAACGGAGTGGCTGGGATCCGGTTGGCGGGGTCTGCCCAGGTCGCCGTAGAGAACTCGTCTATCAAGGACAACCAGCGGTATGGCATCTGGTTGGAGGGAGACACGCAAGCTACCATCATAGGCTGCACCGTGACGGAAAACGGTCGCGCGCGTAGTTCCGGTTGCGGCATTGTAGTCGGCAACTTCGCACAGGCGGCGATCACCGATTCCACCATTTCCGCAAACGGCTGTGGAATGAAGCTTGAGGATTCAGCACAAGCCACCTTGCGTGACTCAGCGATCCAGGGGAACGATCACAATGCCATTGACCTCAGTGATTCGGTAGTGGCTGCCATAGCCAACTGTACCGTCGACAGGAACGCAGGACATGGTGTCACGCTCAGCGGTTCAGCAGTCGCCCACATCCAGGATCTGACGATCCAAGACAATGCGCGCCACGGCATCAACATCGGGGGCGCCGCCCGAGCCTCCGTTAAGGGCTCAACTATCCGAAGGAACGCCTGGAAAGGCATCGACCTGTACGGTTTCGCCGAGGCTGCCATAGAGGGCTCCACGATCGCGCAGAACGAGTCGTATGGAGTTCAGATACGAGGCTCAGCGCAAGTGTCCATTCGGGAATCCCTTATCGAACGACAGGAGCCTTGGAGCGGCATTAGTCTGGAAGACTCGGCGCACGCCACGATCATCGAATCGATAATCCAGAATAACGGAAGCGGAATCTACACAAAGGGTGCGGCAGAGGCCATTGTGGACAGCTCGGACATACGATGGAACAAGTGGCAGGGGATCCGGATGGCGGACTCCGCGGCCGTAAGCATTACTGACTGCAACGTCTACATGAACGGGCAGGTGGGGCTCTCCTTGTGGGGCAACGCCACCCTGACAGCCAAGAACACAACAGTCACAGGGCATAACGAATGCGGGATCCGGTTAGGAGACTCTGCTCAATCCATCGTCGATGGTCTGACAATAGAAGGGAATGATCATGCTGTTGTCATAACGCACTCGGCTCAGGCCACCATTGTCAGGTCGATCATCCGGGAAAACTCGGGGCCCGGCATTCTCATGCGTGACTCTGTCCAGGCTATGGTGACAGGCTCGACCATCAAGGAAAACCAAGAAGACGGCGTCTTCATCTCAAACAGCGCTCGTGCCACCATCACCGACTCGTACGTTACGGGGAATTCTTGGACCGGCGTTTATATGTGGGATTCCACTCATGCCACCATCCGGGACAGCACCATCGCCCACAACGGCACGCATGGCGTCGCACTAGGAAAAACAGCCGAGCTCTCCATCGAACAGTCCACCATCAACTTCAACGTGCACCATGGAATCGTTCTGTACGAGCTCCCGTGCTTCGACACTGACTTGGCGTTCACCGGCCATATAAGCGGCTTTGGCAACATCATCCCCGGCCCGGAGGAGGAAGGTGGCAATGGAATCGCACCAGTATGCCCCGACGATCTGGCATTCCTGATGACCGAGGTAGGGGGAGAGCTTGACCGGCGAAGGTGAGTGATATCCAGTTCCTTGTGGGGCTGTGCGGTATAGCCATAGCCCCATGAGGCACTGACATAGAAGAACGGGCGTGGGTCAGACTAGCGTACACCAGCAAGAGGAAACGGGGGGTCGCACAGCTCATCCCTCCACGGCGAGCTTCAGCGTCCAGAACTGCCGTAGGGCGTTGTTGGTGAACTGAGCATGGCCGATCCCTACATCGGTCAAACACGCGCCGTCGTTCTCGTCGGCGTTACAGATGATGTTTCCGCGGTGGCCAGGGCTGTTCAGCCACGCCTCGAGAACCTCGATCGGGGCCCGCTGACCGGCGGCAATGTTCTCGCTCCAGGCGCTCCACTCGTAACCTGCCTTCCGCATCCGGTCTCCGGCGTCTTGCCCGTCGGGGTTTACGTGGCCGAAGAAGTGCCGCCGACCCATGTCACGCGAGTGTTCGCGGGCCGCCTGGGCAAGCGCGTCGTTCCACTCGTACTTCGGAAGGCCGCGCAGCGCGCGCTCGTGATTGAGAAGGTGGAAAAGCTGCCTGTCCACCGTCATCCCACCGGGCTCAAAGATGAGGGAATGGAGCTCCTCGCTCTTTGCACACGAAAGCTCACGAACCACGTGCACACGGTCCCCGTCGTTACGGATCTGGTAGACTCGGTCTCCCACCGTCACAGTCCCCGAGATCGTGCTCTCACTAACGGCAAAGAAAGCAGAGCCTCCGCGCGGCTCCGTACACCGCCCCACCCACAGCCACGCCGCGGAGTTGCCCGCTCCGACCCGCTCCAGCTCCGCTCGTACGCGGACGTCGGGAAACAGGGTGATGGTGACCACCCGCTCCGGTTCGAAGTCCCCACCACCCACGGACGTTCCCAATCGCTCCACATTCACAGAGACAAACCGGTAGCGTTGCACCCCCTCAACGCCGATCAGACGGCTGTCTGCGCTTTCGGCAGCTGCAGCACTGAGTAACTCTTCCCCATGGGCGAAAGCTCCACCGAAGGCAACCGGGATTAGCCAGGCCAGCACGATCAATCGCCTAAGTGTCAAGTTCATGCGCCTCATCGTCCCATTATCCTTCCTAGCACCTCAGCGTTCATGCGCCGCGGACTCCGGCTGGCAACTGTCAACGCTGTTCTCTGTTGTCAACCACACGCCGACGCGGCTTACGAACTCATCGAACTCCTATAGCCGCTGGAGTTACCGATATGCCTCATCCTAAACGACATCCCAGGTGCCATGATACGCCAGCGAGAGGGTCGCGGGGAGACGTTCGCCCCTGGGTCGGGTCACCCCGGATGTATTCCTGATTACAGACCTACGGCTGTTGGCAATGGTACAATCGCGCAGCTGAAACGCGGAGAAAGGAGGTCAGCATGAAGAGGACATTTGGAGTGTGGGCCCTGCTGGTGGTGGCGCTCACGTTGCCACTAATGGCGCAGGGATACTACACGGTGGCCCAGGCTGACCTGGAGGAGGAGATTCGCCCCCTAGTGGGCGATGAATCTGCCGAGGGCTTTTACCGGTACGATGCTGATACGTACCGGAGCCAGAGTCCGCTGGTAGAGCAGCGCAGCAGCTTCCTGTTTTTGTATGAGGACCCCAATGGGCAGGTACACCTGTTCATCATGCACGGTCCGACCACCGAGGGGTTCCAGGGAGTCAGCGCCGAATTCAGGATTGCCGATGTGCCTCCGGGTGCGACCTGGATAGTGCAGGATGACCCCCCCGATGTGCCCCCGAACAACGTGTACGATCTTCAAGGGGAGCGGGCTCGCTGGACATGGGGAGGTTTGTTCAGGTATTACAATAGGACCGCAGGGGGAGTGCTCGGTCCACTGGGTGAGGATTTCCAACTGGTGATTACCCCCGAACAATTCCCGGGCACGCAGGATCTGTATGTGCTAACCGGGGACGCAGCGGCGCCTAACAGGTTCCGCCTGAACCGACAGGATAGGATTACGATCACCGGTTCGGTGGACCCAGTCGAGGTGGTCGACCCTGACGCGCCCGTCGCCCGGTTCACGCTCCAGCCGGATGTACCGCGACTGAGAGAAGAGGTCGAATTCGACGCCACCGATAGCGAACACGACCCGGATCTCACTATCGAAGAGTACTACTGGGTGTTCGGCGATGGCACCGAAGCCAGCACCACCGAACCTCGGGTGCGCCACACGTACACCGAAGAAGGGGTGTACGAAGTCAGCTTGACCGTGGTCGACAGCGAAGGCAGGCAAAGCGAGGTCACCACACAGGTAGTTGAGGTTCGCGAGGTGGTCGTAGGCGCAACACGCACCATCTCCACCGAGGAGGTCACCCCCGGGTCGGATTTCCGCGTTACCGTACGCATTAAGACCGACCAGGACCTAAGCGGCGCTGGCCTACAGGAAACCGTTCCCCCGGGCTGGAAGATCACCCCTGTTGAGTCGGACAGGGCAGTGTTCAAGGGTCCGAGTTCGCAGTGGGTTTTCCTGGACCCAATCCGGGCCGGAGTCGAACCGGTGATCACCTATGATGTCACTGTGGCTGAGGCACCTGATCTGGCAACGCCCAGGCTGCCGCACGCGGCATACATCGAGGGCACGTTCCAGGCAAAGTCACCCGACTTCGAGATCGAGGTGGAAGGCGATTCAAGAGTTACTGTCACAGATTGTCTGGAGTTGAAGACAGCCATCGCTCACCTGGTACCGCGTGCGAATGAGAGCGAAAGGGACCGCATCGACCTACGGCTATCGCAGGTGATCTCAGCACAGCAGATCGAACGGGCAGCTGAGCTGTGGCGCAAGAATGAAGCCGTGGTGGGAACATGCGGAGAACGTATCAGCCTCTCCACACTGAAAGAGCTCATTGCCTACTACGAGGTGTGCATCCCGGTGGACCGCCCGCTTCCGGAAACCCTTCCCATGCCGAACCTACAGGCTTTCCGGACAATTCTGACCCCCATCCCCTGTCAGGGGGTGGTGCTTGGCTTCCATGACGAAAATGGAGACCCCATCGGAAACGTGTTCACCGTCGAGGTAGAGATCACCACGGATGTAGACGCAATGGGCGTAGGGCTGGAAGAGTATCTGCCCAAAGGATGGCAGGTCACTCCCGTCTATCACGAAGGTTTCGTGTACAAGCCCGGAGAGAATCAGTGGGTGCTGATGGACACTCTTGAGGGTGGCAGCTCCAGGAAGATCATCTACAAGGTCGAGGTGCCCCCGACGACAACCGTTGAGGCACCGCCGGCGGGAGACTGCGTAACGCGTGCCGCTGAATCCATCGTTGGCTGGGCAGATACGGGCTGGCCGTGCGTGGAAGTCCGTGTCCAGGGAGACACCCAAGTGAAGCTTAGCGAATGCCTGGACATCGTCGTGGCCATCTCCCGCTGGGATCCGGAGAAGGAACGGATCGATCTCTGGCGGTCGGACAGGAT
>PXDM01000313.1 GCA_003565055.1 Paracoccaceae bacterium | reverse complement strand
TTGACGTGCCACAACAAGATTGCGCCCGGCAAGGCAATATCGCCCAGCCAACCCATTGATTATACAGATCAGCCCCATTGCACTCCCTGCAAAATCGCCCGGTAACTGTCGAAGTTCGGGGTAGGTTCCGTTGCGCCACATAAATCCCACACCAATCCCGAGCGCGACTGCTTCGTAGACCGCATCCCGCGTGTCGGCGATCAGGCGCGGTTCAGGAGCAAACCCAGTCCGGCGAAAGGCACGATCCACTACTTTTTGTGTCGAGGAGCCACGCGAACGGAATATCAGAGATACCGCCGCAAGTTCAGCTACTGTCACTGAAGTATGCTCTGTCCACGGACCGTCAGGGGCAACAATCGCCAATACCTCTTGCGCCAGAACAGGTGCGCGGCGGAATCGTTGATCTGGAGGCACATCAGGTAGCACAGCGACTTCCACATCGCGGCGCAAAACGGCGCCCATGATATCCTGATGCGAGCCGGACACAATGGTAATGGAGAGTGCAGGATACCGCGCCAGTAGCGCGCTTGCAATCGCGATCCCGGGCATGGAATTGCCCAAGCCTAGCCGCAGGCGCGGTTTTCCCTGCGCGTCGCGCCGGTCAAATATGCGTCCGGCTTCGCGCTCAGCGTCTAGGATACGCTCGCCGATTTCCGTTAATTCCTGACAGACTGGAGTCGGCCGTAACACTCCGCCTGCACGATCAAACAGGCGGAGCGTGCAAGCCCTCTCCATTTCACGAATCTGCTGCGATACGGCCGAGTGCGATATCCCCAGTTGCCGTCCTGCCGCGGCAAAAGAACCGACATCAGCGACCGCCGCGATCGCCCTGATCCGGGCGCGCGTTAGCATCCTGGCGGTGTCTGCAAGCGGCGGCTTCATAATGCGTAAGCTTAACCTTCGTCTGTAACAGCAGTGTCACACGGAGCTGCGACGGACCGTCCACGGAACGGATTTAAGAGATGGAAACCGCAACGATGATTCGGATGGCAGATTTCCTTAAAGGTCCCTATGCTGCGCGCCCTGCGGTGCTCGCCGATCTTGACGGTTGTTTTATATCTGGCGAAACTGCGCTGCCAGACGTGCCCGCATTGTTTGAAACTTGCGGGCCGCGGCTATGGATAGTTTCGAACAATTCTACAGAAACAGCCGAGGGGCTGTCACGCCGACTGGAAGTACTCGGACTGAATATTCCCGCGAGTCGCATTATTCTAGCTGGCGAGGAAACCTTGCGTTTAATCGCGCTAGAGACACCAGCCGCGCGAATTGCCCTGTTTGCCGCAACTCCACTGCAAGAGCTGGCGCGAGAACTTGGCCTGGCGATGGACAAGAAGAGCGCAGATACCGTCGTGCTGGCACGCGATATTGGGATTGATTATGCCGCGCTGGAACAGATTGCCGCGCTACTTCACCTCGGAGCTAACCTGCGCATCACTAACCCCGATTGCAGTCATCCCGGGCCCGATGGCCTGCCGGTGCCGGAAACCGGCTCGCTGTTAGCCGCAGTGGCGGCAATGGTTCAGATCGGGCCAGTGGCCTGCCTAGGAAAACCTGCGCCGGACCTGATCCGCAAGACACTGGCGCGGGCTTCGGTTCTGCCCGCTGCTGCTGTCTTCATCGGCGACACGCCACAGACAGATGGCGCAGCCGCCGCAGCCGCCGGCGTCAAGTTCATCCACATCGCGCCGCCGGTGCCTGCATACCGCACCGCCGCCCAGACAGGGAACGCTAAATGCTAGGCCATGTCCTTCGCACACTTCTGCGCATGGTGGTCACGTTCTTCGTGATCATCACGGTGGTATTTCTCGCAACCCAATTGTCGGGCAACCCGGTCGACACGATTCTGGGCGACGGCCTAACGCAGGAAGATCGCGAAATACTGATCCGTTACTACCAACTCGATCGTCCGGTCTGGGACCAGTATTTTGCTTTTCTGCGAGCTTTTTCAGACGGGCAGTTCGGGATGAGCTTTATTGAACGCCGCCCGGTAGCGCATATCGTAGCCGAGCGCATCTGGCCGTCGTTGCAACTGCTGGTTCCGGCAATTTTGGTCACGCTGGCAGTGGCTATTCCGCTGGGCGTCGTTGCTGCTGTCTGGCGCGACCGTTGGTTCGGCAATGCGGTAATGGCGCTTGCCTTCTTGGGATATGCAGTGCCGAATTTTGTGCTGGCGGTGTTCCTGATTCTCACTTTTGGCTACTGGTTGAACTGGCTGCCCGTAATGGGCAAGGCAACGGCGGCACATTACCTGTTGCCGACTTTCGTTCTTTCTGCCGCACTGATCGCCGCCTTGATGCGCTTTACCCGCAACGCGATGCTGGATGTGCTCGGGCAGGACTTCATGCGCACTGCGCGCGCAAAGGGCTTGCCGGAGCGCGCAGTGATCCTCCGCCACGGGCTGGGAAATGCCGGTATTACGATCCTATCAGTCGTCGGTTTGCAGATTGCTGGGTTGGCGGCCGCCGGATCTGTCGTGGTGGAATCTATATTCTCGTGGCCCGGTATCGGCGAATTGCTGGTCAATAGCGCGATCCGCCGCGACTACCCGGTGCTGCAATTCGGGGTGATCACCGTCGCCTTTGCCGTGATCATCATCAACACGGCGACCGACCTGGCTTATGCGCTGGTTGATCCTCGAATGCGCCGGGGGTCGGGGAAATGACAGATATCATCGCCTCGCCTGGCGCGAAAGGTCTGTTGCGCGAAATTTGGGGCGAAGCAGACATGGTTCGACGAACTGCAGCACTAATAGGGATTGCGATGCTGTTGGTCGCTGTGCTGACACCTTGGGCTGCACCTTTCGATCCGACTGCACAAAGCTTACTTGCACGGTTCCGCCCCCCGATGGGGTTCGAGGGTGCCAATCCAGCCCATTGGCTTGGCACAGATGAGCTGGGGCGCGACATCCTCTCACGCGCACTCTACGGGTTGCGCCTGACGCTGCTCCTGGCGCTCCTCGGAGCCGTGATAGGTCTGTTAATTGGTGGCACTCTCGGACTTTTGGCTGGCGTCGCCCGCGGCAGGACTGAAACCGTAATCATGGGCGCTGTCGACGCACAGATCGCCGTTCCTTTCACGCTCATTGCGCTGTTTGTGCTCACGCTCTTCGGGTCCACGCTGGAGGTGCTGGTTGTTCTGCTGGGACTTGCTGGCTGGGAACAATACGCCCGAATCGTGCGGGCGGAAGCTGTGCGGATCATGGCGCTGCCCTTCATCGAAGCCGCGCGTTGTGCCGGCGCATCGCCGATCCGGATTGCGCTGACACATCTTCTGCCCAACCTGGTCTCGCCACTGGTGGTGCAGTTCACGCTTTCTTTGTCAAACATCATACTGTTGGAAAGCACCCTCTCATTTCTTGGACTTGGCGTACAACCCCCGACCGCCACCCTTGGCGCTATGGTGGGCGTGGGGCGCGACTACATGCCAACCGCGCCCTGGACTGTGCTAGCCCCCGCGGTCCTGATCCTAGCCGTGACCTTCTCAATCCAGATCCTCGGTGATTGGCTTCGCGATCGCGCAGATGTGCGCTTGCGCCAACGCTGACCCGCTTCCACCCACCGCCCCCGAAAGGAGCATCCAATGAAACCTCTGATGAATGCCACTGCCCTTGCCACAATCCTTGCAGGGGCCGCCTCCGCGCAGGACCTCACCGTCGCCGCCGGAAACATGTCAAACTATCTCGACCCAGGTCGCGACCATTCGAATGTCGGTTCGCAGTTCTACTACAATTCTTTCGACCCGCTGATCCACAAGGACTACTCCCAAACCGAACAGGAGTTCCTCCCCGGTTTGGCAACAGAATGGAAGTTAATCTCTCCTACGACGATGGAACTGAAATTGCGCGAGGGCGTCAAATTTCACAACGGCGACACAATGACTGCTGATGATGTTGTGTTCTCGCTCAACCGCATGTTCCAGGCCACGTTCCCACCTTACCAGGTGCGCATGCGCGACCGTCTTGCAAATTTCGATGGGGCCGAAAAGGTGGACGACCTCACGGTGCGAATCCACACAAAGCGCGAAGAACCGCTATGGGAAACCTTGCTGAACCTGCAACAGACCTTCATCCTGCCCGAAGCTTATGTCAAATCCCTGACCGGCGATCCAGACACGCTGGAGCATGACGATTTCGAAGCATTCTCGATGGCCCCTGTCGGCACCGGCCCTTACTTCGTGGCCGAATTCGTGCCTGGTCAGAGACTTGTATGGGAGCGTCACGACGACTTCTGGGGCGAGGCCGCCCCACTTGAAAAAGTGACGGTCGTGCATGTCCCTGAAACGGCCAGTCGCCTGACCGCCCTGCGCACTGGTGAGGCGCAGATCGCCACCAATATCGCACCAGATCAGCTTTCGCTCATTGAGGCTGATGCCAGTCTGAAAGCCGAGGGCATGCTGACCCCACTCTTTCACGTCAACATCTTCAACGTGAACCATCCAAACCTCCAGGACCCGCGCATTCGGCGCGCGATGACACTGGCCATTGACCGCGACCTTTTGAACGAGGCGCTGTGGCTGGGTATGGCACATGTGCCATCGTCGCACACGATGGAAGAGTTCGGCGACCTTTACATGCCAGAGCTGGAAACCTTCCGTTTTGACCCCGAAGAAGCCAGACGTCTTCTGGACGAAGCGGGCTATGATGGGTTCGAGATCACTTACGACCTGCACTCGCCCAGCTACTACACCAACGATGCGCTTGCCGCGCAGGCCATCATGGAAATGTGGGCGGCTGTCGGCATCAACGGCCGTATTCAGGCCCAACCCGCATGGACAGGCAACTCCCCGGACATGATGGTGCGCACCTGGTCAAACCCGATGTACTTCGCTGATCCCTTCGGCAGCTTCGGGGTGATGTGGGCGCCCAATGGACCGTCAGAATCCGAAGGTCGCTTCAACACAGATGAAGCCTATGCCGAAGCTTGGGAAAGATTCCGTTTCGGCACCACGACAGACGGACGTCGTGAAGCTTATGCTGAACTGATGGCACGTTTCGAAGAAAACCCGCCAATGCTTCCGCTCTACCGTCCCTATGAGGCTTGGGCGATGACGGCGGATGTGAACTGGGCGCCGCAGGCCGGGCATATTCCCTATGTGCTGGATTTCCGCGCAGGGTCGATCTCCTTCGCCACCAACTGATAACACTCCGGCTCGCACCACATGGCGGCGGGCCGGTTTCCCCCATTTAGTACGGAGTGCCCTGCTTATGACCCTGCGTCTCGCCATTGTTGCCGACATTCATCACGGCCGTCCATCCACTGCAAAACGCGGCGACCGGGCGCTGCCACTCATGGCCGATTTCACGAATTTTGTCCGTGATGCCAGCGTCTCTCACGTACTGGATCTGGGCGATCGCATTTCGGACGAGGATCACGACACGGATCTTGTTCTGCAATCCGATGTGGCCGATGCCTTCCGCGCCCTGTCTGCGCCGATATGGCACATCAACGGCAATCACGATCGCGATCATCTCAGCATTGAAGATAACGAGAAGATCCTTGGCCAATCCTTGAGGCACGAGGTCCATGATCTGGGTGACTGGCGGATTGTGCTTTGGCGTGCCGACTCGAAGATTCGCCGCGAACCCGACCAGCGCGGATTCGTGCTGACCGAATACGATCTTGTCTGGCTGGCCCGCACCATGCAGGCTGCTGACCGGCCGTGCCTTGTTGTCAGCCATGTACCCGTGTCGGGGCACAGCCAGATTGGCAATTACTACTTTCAGAATAATCCTGCGTCCTCGGTCTATCCGATGGCCGACCGCGCGCGCGCAGCACTCGCCCTTGCCCGTGTTCCAGTGGTCTGCCTGTCCGGGCACGTCCACTGGAACACGGTGACCACAATCGACGGCATCACTCACCTGACCCAGCAATCGCTGACCGAAAGTTTCACCACCGGTGGCGAAGCCGCTGGAGCGATGGGCGTGATTGAGTTGGGCGAGACGGTGCGCTGGGATGTGGCGGGTGACGATCCATTTTCTTTTGGCTTTCGACCTACTGCGCGGCGCTGGACGCCGCCCATGCCCGATTTCCGTTCGCATCCCGAACGGCGCGCTCTCGCACAGGCAGCGGAATAAGCCGATGGACCCACTTCTTTCAGTTGAAAACCTGTCGCTGGCTTTCGGGAGGCATAGTGCGGTCAAAGGCTTATCCTTTAGTGTTGGACAGGGTGAAACGGTCGCTCTCGTCGGCGAAAGTGGGTCGGGCAAATCGGCGACGGCCTTGGGCATCCTGCGCTTGATAGAGCACGAGGGCGGGCGGATCACGGGCGGACGGATCGTGCTGCACGGCGCACCCGCGCTCGATCTGACCACGGCGTCCGAAGCTAAAATGCGCAGCCTGCGCGGCGACCGGATTGCAATGATCTTTCAGGAGCCCATGTCAGCGCTCAATCCTGTGATGCGCCTCGGCGAGCAGGTTGCCGAAGTCCTGCGTCTTCACAAGGGCCTCGACCGCGCCCGTTGTCGGGCCGAGGTGGTCGCAGCCTTCGCCCGTGTCAGAATACCCGACCCCGAACGCCGTGCCAGCCAGTACCCGCACGAGCTTTCCGGCGGGTTGCGTCAGCGGGTGATGATCGCCATGGCGCTGGCCTGCCGACCCGACCTGCTGATCGCGGACGAGCCAACCACCGCGCTGGATGTTACTACACAGGCCGAAATCCTGCGGTTGATCCGCGAATTGCAGATCGAAACCGGCATGAGTCTGTTGTTCATCACCCATGACATGGGCGTTGTCGCTGAAATCGCGGATCGCGTTGTGGTGCTGCGGGCTGGTGAAAAGTCCGAGGAAGGCCTTGCTGACGCGATTTTCGCACGTCCTGCGGCGGTCTATACACGCCAGTTGATGGCCGCGACCCCGCGTCTGGGCGCAGGCTCACCCACCGCTCGCAGTCTTGTCGATCCAGTGCTGGATGTTTGCGACCTCTCGGTGCGTTTTGCTGTGGGTCGGTCGTTCTTGCCGGGACGCGGACAGCAGTATCATGCCGTCAACGGGGTGTCGTTGTGTGTAGGGCGCGGTGAGACATTGGGGCTGGTCGGCGAATCAGGCTGCGGAAAATCCACCCTTG
>PXDM01000490.1 GCA_003565055.1 Paracoccaceae bacterium | reverse complement strand
TGGGTGCCGACGGAGCCCGCGCAGCTGCGCGGCTGGCAGCGACACCGCCGCGATTTGCGCGACGCGCCTGACACGGTGCTCGAAGGCGTGCGTTTCCGCGTCAGCCCGCAAGAGCTGGTGCGGCTTGACCGCTATGAGCGGACCGGGCGAAAATACCGCCGGGATCTGATGGATCTGGAAGACGGCACGCGCGCCTGGGTCTACCGCCTGCGCGATGAGACAGGCATCGAGGCCGTGCAGGACTGAGCACGCGACAGAAGGGGGCAGAGATGTTGCATGACCAGATCGCGCGCGGGGAGTTCTGGGCGCTGCCCGACCATGGCGGCGCGTCAGGTGCTTCGCGGCGGGTCGGTGTCGAGGTGGAATTCGCGGGGCTGACTGTCGCGCAGACAGCGGCCTTGCTCGCAGAACGCTGGGGCGGGGCCGCCACGCAGACAGAGACCCATTGCGTGACGCTGGAGGGCGGCGCGCTGGGCAAGCTGCGGGTGGAGCTGGATATTTCGCTGCAGGAGAAATGGCTCGAAGATCTCGCGGCGGCCTCGCTCGGCGATCTGGTGCCGGTGGAGATCGTGACCGCGCCTTTGCGGCTTGCTGCGCTGGGCACGCTCTCTGACGGGCTCGACGCGTTGGTCGCAGAGGGCGCGCTGGGCACGCAGGAAAAGCTCGCTTTCGGCTTCGGGGTGCATTTCAATCCCGAATTGCCCGAAGATCCGGCGGCGATCCTCGCCATTGCCCGCGCCTTCGCGCTTCTGGAGGACTGGCTGCGCCATTCCGCGCCGCTTGACGCCGCGCGGCGGGTCTTGCCCTTCGTCAATCCCTGGCCCGTGGCGCTGGTTGATCTGCTGGCCGAGGGGGCCGCGATGGACTTGGCGCAGTTCGCGCGCGCCTATGCGCGGCTCGCCCCGGCGCGGGGGTTCGGGCTCGATCTCCTGCCGGCGCTGGAGCATCTTCACCCCGAGGCGCTGGAGGGTGTGCCCGAGGGCCAGCTCAAGGGCGGGCGTCCGACCTTTCATTATCGCCTGCCGGAAGCGCGGCTGGGCGATCGCGACTGGTCGCTGGCCTATGAGTGGAACCGCTGGGTGATCATCGAGCATGTCGCGGCGGATGCGGCGCTTCTGGCGCGGCTCACCGAGGGCTGGCAGGCGCATCGGGCGCGGCTGGTCCCGCTCAAGCGCGATTGGGCAGGGCAGGTCGAAGCCATGCTGGACGACGCGGGGATCGTGACGCGCGCGGCGCGGTCATGACGCGGATCCTGTTCATCTGCGGCAAGGCACGCATGCGCAGCCCGACAGCCGCGCAGATCGTTGGCGAGATCGACGGTGTGGAGACGGATTTCGCCGGGCTGAGCCAGGATGCCGATGAGCGCCTGAGCCCGGAGCAGCTTGACTGGGCGGATCTGGTGGTGGTGATGGAAAAGCGGCAGTTGGCGCGGCTCAAGAGGCCGTTCAAGGCGGCGCTGAAAGGCAAGCGCGTCGTCAGCCTCGATATCCCGGATCGCTACAGTTTCATGCAAGCTGAACTGGTCGCACGCATCAGACAACAACTGCCCCGGCTGGGCGTGCAGCGTCCCAATCATGCGCGCCGCGAAGACGCGCAAGGCTGAATGCCTGCATTCCCGCCCGTGCATGACGGGCGCTCGGGATGGTCCCATCCACCCGTCTCTCTGCCCCACAGAGCTGTCTCGCCAGGGCAGGGATCAGGGCGGATGGGACGCGGCGGGGTTTCCCCCGGAAATGGCCGGTCTCAGCGCGCGCGCAGGGCGTCGCGAATCTCGACCAGAAGCTCTTCCTGCGTCGGGCCTGCGGGCGCTTCCTCGGCCGGGGCTTCTTCAGCGCGGCCCAGTTTCGACAGCTTGTTGACCGTGCGCACCAGCATGAAGACAACAAAGGAAATGATCAGAAACTTGATCAGGGCATTGACGAAATTCCCGACCATGAATTGCGCGTCACCAATCCCGAAACTGATGCCGCCAAAGTCGATGCCACCGACGAAAATCCCGATCAAGGGATTGACCAGATCATCGACAAGTGAGGTCACGATGGCCGTGAAGGCCGCCCCGATGATGATCCCGACCGCCATATCCATGGCATTGCCGCGGGAGATGAACTCTTTGAACTCTTGAAGCATGGAAGGTCCCCTTTTTCTATCCATGACGAAAAAGTTACCTCATGAGGCGCGTTTTGAAAATGGTTAATCAGCCCGGGGCCGCAGCCCCGTCGGTCACGGAAGCACACCGCTCAGCGTGTAGCGCAGAATATCGGCGACTTGCTGCGGCGTCTCGACCACGGCAAGCGCGGCGGCGTCGACCTCCTTGAGCGCATGCTGGTGATCCGCGCCATGCATGATGATGAGCGACTTGCCGAGTGCCGCTGCGAAACCCGCATCAAAGGCCGCATTCCATTGGCGATATTTCTCGCCAAAGCGCACAACGACGATATCAGCGTCCTGCAGGGCCTTGCGCGTGCGGATGGCGTTGAGCTTCGCGCCCTTGTGGTCATGCCAGAATTTCTGCGCCTCTGCGCCCATGATCGCGACCCCGCAATCATCCGAGGCCGCATGATCCGTGACCGGGCCGGAAAATGTCACCTCCAGATCAGAGGCCGCGCGCTCGATCTCTGCGCGCCAGTCAGTATGAATTTCCCCGGCGAGATAGACATTCAGTTTCATCATGTTTTCCTTCGTCAAACCTGTGCTCCGGGCGCTTCACAGCGCCGCATTGGCCTGCGCGCATGTTGCGGGGGGCATGTAACTGTGGCAAGTATGAATTCCAACACAACCCAACCAGAGTTCAGCACATGAACGATTTCCCTTCGCGCCGCCTGATCATGGTCGATACGCAGGTGCGCCCGTCCGATGTGACAAAATTCCCGATCATCGAAGCCATGCTGCACGTGCCGCGCGAAGCTTTCGTGTCGCAGGACCGCGTCGAGGCCGCTTATGTCGGAGAAAACCTGTCCATCGCTCCGGGGCGCGTCCTGCTGGAGCCCCGGACGCTCGCCAAGATGCTCGATGCGCTCGCGATCACGCCCGATGATCTGGTGCTCGATATCGGCTGCGGGACCGGCTACTCCTCGGCGCTGATCAACCGCATGGCGCAGGCCGTGGTCGCGCTGGAAGAGGATGGCGATCTGCGCAAGGCAGCGGAGGCAGCCCTTGCGGCGACAGATGCGGAAACGGTCGTGCTCTGCGATGGACCGCTGGTCGAAGGGGCAAGCGCGCACGCGCCTTATGATGTGATGATCCTGCAGGGCGGGATCGAGGAATTCCCCGACGCGCTTATGGCGCAGCTCAAGGAGGGCGGGCGCGTTGCCGCCTTGTTCATGTCCGGCGCGCTGGGGGTGGTGCGGCTCGGGATCCGCAATGGCGACACAATCGCATGGCGTGACATCTTCAATGCGGCTGCTCCGGTCTTGCCGGGCTTCGTGAAACAGCAGGCATTCAGCCTGTAAGCGCAGATGCGGCGCTGCATTCCGGCGACCGCATGAACAATACAGGCGGAAAGAATGGGCAGATTACTCAGAACGACACTGCTGGCAGCGGGCTTGGCCTTCGGGGCCACGTCACTGCAGGCGCAGTCGCTGGCGGATACGCTGATCGCGGCCTATCGCAATTCCAACCTGCTGGAGCAGAACCGCGCCGTGCTGCGCGCCGCAGATGAAGATGTCGCAGTCGCGGTCGCCTCGCTGCGCCCGGTGGTGAATTTCGCGGTCGATGCGCAGCAGCGTGTCTCCAATGCGCCGGGGCAATCGGATGCGCTGACGATGGGCCTCAATCTATCCGCCGAGGTGACCATCATCGACTTCGGGCGCGGGGCCTTGGCGCGCGATGCCGCAAAGGCGCAGGTGCTCGCGACGCGTCAGGCGTTGATCGGGGTCGAGCAAAACGTGCTGCTCGAAGCGGTCTCGGCGCATCTCGACATGCGCACGACAGCGGAAGCGGTGGCGCTGCAGCAAGCCACGCAGCGCGTCATCACGCAGGAGCTGAATGCCGCCCGCGAACGGTTTGAGCTGGGCGAAGTCACCCGCACCGATGTGTCGCTGGCCGAGGCGCGGCTCGCTGCGGCACGTTCGTCACTGGCGGCAGCCGAGGGCGATCTGGCCGTGGCGCGTGAAGCCTACAAGCTTGCGACGGGGGTTGCGCCGGGCCAGCTGCGCGCGCCGCCTGCCTTGCCGAGCACAGCGGCCAATCTGCAGACCGCGCAGGATATCGCGCGCCGCACGCATCCTTCCGTTCTCGAAGCGCAGCAAAACGTGACAGCCGCCGAACTCAACGCCGAACGCGCTGCGGCACAGCGTCATGGCTCGGTGACCGGCTCGGCCTCGCTGGGCCGTCAATTCGGGGGCTCAGGCACAGGCGATACAACCTCGGCCACAGCGGGCGTGCGCTATGCGCGTCCGATCTATCAGGGCGGCCAGATCAGTGCCCTGTCGCGCCAGGCCGTTGCGCGGCGCGATGCGGCGCGCTCCGGGCTGCATCAATCCGTCGCGCGCGTGGTGCAGAACGTCGCGGTTGCCTGGGCCAATCTCGAAGTTGCAAGCGCGCGCATCGAAGCCAGCCAGCAGCAGGTCCGCGCCTCGCAGACCGCATTCGAGGGCACGCGCGAGGAAGCGCGTCTGGGCGCGCGCACAACGCTGGATGTGCTCAATGCCGAAACTGACCTTCTGAACGCGCGCACGCAATTGCTGCAAGCGCAGGCGGGGCAGCAACTGGCGAGCTACAACCTGCTCGCCGCGATGGGCCTGCTGACAGTGGATCATCTGGGTCTTGGCATCCCCACCTATGACGCCGAAGCCTATTACAACGCAGTGCGCAACGCCCCCGCGCGCTCGCCACAGGGCGAAGCGCTTGATCGCGTGTTGCAATCCATCGGGCGGCAATAACGCGCGGATTCAGCCTGTGTGTCATTCAAGATTGTAAACGGCGTCAAGCCGGGTTACCCTGACATCGTAAATTCCTGTCCGATCAGCGCCCCGCAAGAGGGCCGCGCGGCGGGAAACTGACGTGTTCGGGCGGGTAATGAGGGCAGTAGAATGACAGAAGCGATGTCCCGACGGGAAATCGAGGATGTTCTGACATCCATCAAGCGTTTGGTCTCGCAAGAAGCGCAGGGCCGCGTAGCGCGCCCCGATCTGCACGGAAAGCTCGTCTTGACCTCTGAATTGCGGGTCGATCCGGTCTGTGACGAGGCTGATGCGGCAGAGGCCGATGAGGCCGTCGTCGCACCGCGTTTGCGTGCGGCGGGCGGGAGTGCCATGCCTGTGTTCCATGAACCCGCACCCCATATCGCCCCCCAGCCCGCGCCGAGCGCATGCGAGACAGCGCCGCCTGTCGGGCAGACCTCGCTTCTGCGCCGCATTTCACAGGGGCGGCCGCAACCGGCCCCGGCCCCGGCCCCTGCACCTGACCCGGAGCCCGCCGCGGAACTGCCACCCGCGCCGACGCCCACGCCCCCATCTGCCGCGCCCGAACCCGCGCCTTCGCGCCTGCATTTCATTCCCGCAGATGCGCCTGCTTCGCCCGAGCCTTCCGCAGCGCCCGTCGCACAGGGCCATGAGGGCGATACGGAGGATGCGGATCTCGAAGCCACATTGGCGCGGCTCGAAGCGGTCCTGGCGGGCAAGGCGCTGCCCGAGGACCGACTGGCGACAGAAGAGACCACCGCCGCCCCACACCCGCAGACGCATCCGGAGCCGCAGCCTGCGGCTGACAGCACCGCTCCCCAAGCCCCGCCAGCGCAGGATGCGGGCTTTGACGGCAACGAAATTCTGCTGGACGAAGACATGCTTTTCCGGCTTGTCTCCGACATCGTGCGGCTGGAATTACAGGGCGAGCTTGGCGAGAAGATCACCCGCAACATCCGCAAGCTGGTCCGGGCGGAAGTGGCGCGCGAATTGCAACTGCGCCGCAACGAAGGCATGAATGTCTGACGCGCCAGCAAAGCGCGCTCAGTCCATCTCCAGCGGGTAATCTTCCCAATCGTCGAGGGCCACAGCGGCCTCCGAGACGGTCTGCCCCTGCACGGATTGTCCCGCGCGATGGGTCGAGCCCGGATCCCCTGTCACCAGCGGATGCCAGAGGGGCAGGGCGCGCCCTTCATGCAAGAGCCGATAGGCGCAACTGGGGGGCATCCAATACGCGATCTCATCAAGGTTCTGCGGCGTCAGGACCACGCATTCGGGCACATGGCGCTTGCGTTGGGCATAATTCGCGCAGCGACAGTTTGTATCGTCGAACAGCCGACAGGCGACGCGGGTGAAAATCAGCTCTTCGGTGTCGATATCCTCAAGCTTGTTGAGGCAGCATTTCCCGCAGCCATCGCAAAGCGCCTCCCATTCCTCGGGGGTCATCTCGGTCAGCGGGATCTCGGTCCAGTAATTCGCGCGCAAGCTCATTGCGGTCAGATAATCCGGCGCGCGGGCCGGGGGAAGGGGCAATCCGCGCGCTTGTCTTGTCCAGCGGCTGAATTATGCTCAGCGCCCTGAGAGGACCCTTGCCCCATGCGCGACATGCCCGCTTCCGCTGATCTGCCCCCGGCTCTGGCAGCGTGGTTCGCGGCGCAAGGCTGGGCGCCCCATCCGCATCAGATCGACATGCTGCGCGCGACCGGCGACGCGCTTCTGATCGCGCCCACGGGCGGCGGCAAGACGCTGGCGGGATTCCTGCCCACGCTTGCGCAGGCCTGCGCGGGGCTGCCGGAGGGGCTGCACACGCTCTATGTCTCGCCCCTGAAGGCGCTCACCCATGACATCGGGCGCAATCTCGCCCGGCCTGTCGCGGATCTGGGCCTGTCTTTGCGCATCGAGGACCGCACGGGCGACACAGGCGCTTTGAGGCGCGCGCGCCAGCGGGTAGACCCGCCGCATATCCTGCTCACCACGCCCGAAAGCCTCGCGCTGATGCTGTCCTACCCCGAGGCCCCGCGCATCTTCGGCAGCCTTAAACGCGTGGTGATCGACGAGATCCACGCGCTCGCCGAATCCAAGCGCGGCGATCAGTTGATGCTGGGCCTTGCCCGGCTGCGCCAGCTTGCGCCCGGATTGCAGACTGTCGGGCTCTCGGCCACGG
>PXDM01000199.1 GCA_003565055.1 Paracoccaceae bacterium | reverse complement strand
TGTTACTCTCGTCCATGGTGGTGCGTCCTCTTCGGTTGGCGGGTTGTGTCGCAACGACAATCCAACCAGATGCACCGCCAGCCTTCAAATCCCCAAAACACCAGATTCAGTCATAGCTCTGCCAGCTATAATAGCGTGCTCGATCAACTCGGCGGCATCGTCGCGCAGATCGAGAGCGTGGCCAGCGGCGTGCGTGCCGGCTCCGGCGAAATCGACCAAGCGGCGCAGGACCTGTCCGCCCGCGCCGAGATCCAGGCCGCCACGCTGGAGCAATCCGCCGCCGCGCTGACCGAACTGACTGAAAGCGTGCGCGCCGCTGCCACTCGCGCCACTGCGGCCGAATCAGCCAGCCGCGACAACCATGCCCGCGCCGAAGGTGGCGCGCGCATCGTGCATGACGCGATCGCCGCCATGCGCTCGATCGAGAAAAGCTCCGAACAGATTACCCGCATCGTCGATGTAATCGACGACATCGCCTTTCAGACCAATCTGCTGGCGCTCAACGCCGGCGTCGAGGCCGCACGCGCCGGTGAGGCCGGTCGTGGCTTCACTGTGGTCGCCTCCGAAGTGCGTGGTTTGGCCCAGCGCGCATCTGAATCTGCGCGCGATATCAAAGGGTTGATTGCCGAGAGCGCGGGCTATGTCCAGACCGGCTCGGAACTGGTCGGGCGCACCGGCAAGAGCCTGGAGGAGATATTGGTCAAGGCCAGAGATGTGCAGACGCTCATGGGCGAAATTTCAGTCTCGGCGCGCGAGCAATCGACCGGGCTGGGAGAGATCAACGTCGGCGTCAACCAGCTTGATCAGGTGACGCAGCAGAACGCCGCAGTGGCCGAAGAAACCACGGCCGCCGCCGCCTCGCTCAAACAAAAGGCCGCGGAACTGTTGCAGGTGCTGGGCCATTTCCGGCCACAGGACCATGCCAAGGCAATGCTGGCAAGCTCGGCGACGCCCAATCATGCCGCGCCCAGCCGCTTGAAAGCGACCGCAGCCCCCAGCGCCGCGCCGCCTCGCCGCGTCGCCGCCGGTGGCCAGCCGCTTTGGCAGGACTTCTGAGCGTCGACTATGCCCCGAGGGTGGTGAACCACGAGGCAGATAGAGGTCTGATGCCAGCGGCGGCAGAATAGTGGGGTCGTCCGCAATACCGTGGGAGAAGTGATCCGGGGGCTGTTGAAGAAGTCGCTTTGGGCTGCCGCTGGGCTTGGTTGGGCTGGGCGTGATTTCATGATCGAACAGAGTAGTATCATGATGGTTATCGCCTGTTTCTTCAGGTTCATGGCGATGGCAGTCAGTAGGGACCGGATTTTCATGTTTTCGAGGCCTCTCCGGATAGCTCTGGCGCGTCTGCGGAGCACTTGTCATCAGTGGCGTGGCGGGCCTCACGTCGCATCAGCCGAAGATCGTGAACGATACCAAGCACAAAGCCCGCCAGCATCGGGGGCACAGTGACTTCGGGGGGCGATACCGGAACGACCCAGTTATGGACAACTCCAGTTGCCCGCGCTCCTTCCAACCCGGAAACGAAGCATAGGTCTTTTTCAATGCCCCCCAGACGACTGATGGCTTATGGTTCGTGGCTAAGAAGGAGGGCGGGACATCGAGTTTCAGTTCGGCGCTCCAAGCCAGTCATCATAATCGCTGACCAGCAGGTGAACTGGCGGCGTGTCATTGTCGATCTGCGCGAAACGGCCAATCGGCTCGCGGAAGATGTTGTCGGTCAGGTCATCATTGACCGTTGACACTTCTCCGATCAGGACATCGCCGCCTTCCGCCCAGAACGCGTGCCAGTCTCCGGGCATCAGGGTGACGGACTCGCCGGGCGCAAGCCGCAGTTTGTCGCCCGGCGCAAGCCGGCGGGTGATTCCATCGCATGCGACCTCGACGCCCCGATCCGGGTCAAAGCCGCCCTGATCGTCCGCGCCGTAAAGCTCGATCACCAGCGTCGCACCTCCGCGATTGACGATATCCTCGGCCTTGATCACATGCGTATGCATCGGCGAGAGCTGGCCCTCGCGCGAAATCAGCAGCTTTTCAGCGTAGCACATGCCCGTGCCGCGTTGCAGATCGGCCAGCCGTCCGTTGCGCAGGGTGAACAGAAACAACCCCATCCGGTCAAAATCGCCTGCGCCGTAATCAGTGATATCCCAGCCACAACGGGCCTCGATAATGTGCCGGGCGTCCTCACGGCGCGCGATAAATTCCTCCGGCGTCCAGTTGGCAAAGGGCGGCAGCACGAAGCCATGGCGGCGGATCAGTTCCGCCGCTTCTGCCATGATCTCATTGATACGACTGCGTTTCATACGGTTTCCAAGGATAAGAATTCGAGAACCATGGCGGCGGTCCATGTGAATTGTGTGCCTCCCAGCCCTTCCCCGGTCAGCGGATCGTAATATTCTGCAAAGCCGTTTTTATGGATCAGATCAAGACTGGCCTGCGTGATGGCGTTTGCAGCGTCGCGCGCGCCAGCCCGCGCCAGCCCGTCAGCGATCATGTAATTCACCACCAGCCAGACTGGCCCGCGCCAATAGCGTTTGGCGTCGAACCCTTCATTGCCGGGCGCGTGACTGGCCACGCGAAACGGGGTGCCATGCCCGTCAATCGTTGCCGCGATACGGGCGACGTGCTTTGGCGGGATCGGCGCGAAGGCCGCCAGCAACCCGCCCGAGGATGGGCTGTCGATCAGCTTGCCCGTGCTGCGGTCAAGACAGAGATACTGGCCATGCGGCTCGGACCAGAGCGCGGGCAGGGCGCTCAGGCCACGCTCTGCCATGGCGCGGTTTTCTTGCGCCAGCGCCTGCTCGCCCATGCGCTCGGCCAGTGCCGCCAGATCGAGACAGGACCGGATCAGGATCGCATTGAAGCCCGGATCGACCACCTGAAAGGGTGACGCGTCATGCAGCTTGTCAGTTTGCCAGCCGAGGCTGCGGAACCGCTCGACCAGCCAGATATAGCGGTCATATTGTTCCTTTGTGGGCCGATGCGCGGGGTCGGCATGCTGGGTGTCGCGGCGGGTATAGGGGGCGATCCCGTTTGTGGGCACGCGCTCGAAAGGAATATCCCAGTCCACCGAATTGTCGCGCCCCGATTCCCATGGATGGATGATCGCCACAAGCCCACTGGCCTGCGGGTCGCGTGTGGCGTGAAACCAGCGATGCCAGGCAGTGATCCGTTCCACCAAGGGCCGCGCCCGCGCGCCAAGCTCTGGCGCGTGATCCAGCAGACGCGCCAGCGCAAAGCCTGCGACGGGCGGCTGGGTGATCCCGCTCGTGGGCACAGGGCGGCGGCAATCCCAGACATCGGGACCGGGGAAATACCCGTCATCGCGCGCGTGAAAGATGATATGCGGCACCATCCCGCAGGGCCATTGATGCGCAAAGAGCGTCTCGATCTCGGTCAGCGCGCGCAAGGGGTCGAAATGGCGCTGGCCGAGCGCGGTCAGGCAGGAATCCCAGTTCCATTGGAACGGATACAGGCCCTTGGTGGGCACAGTATAGGTGCCGCGATCATTCATTTTCAGGATCTCGATGGCAGCGGATTGGAGCGCGTCACTCATGCAATGGCCTTTTGCGTTTCGGGGTCGAACCAGCGGATGCGGTCGGGGATGGGGGCGAGGGTGAGGATCTCGCCGGGGCTGACGTTGTGGTCGCTTTCCAGCACCGCGCGGAACGGCTGGCCTGCGACCTGTGCGGTCACCAGCACATGCGGCCCGAGCGGCTCGACTACGCGCACTTCGGCGCGCAGACCAGCCTCGGCGGGGTGAAGATCCTCGGGGCGGATGGCGAATTCGGCGGCGCCTGCCTTGGGGCCGTCGAAGTCCAGCCCCGCGACCTGCCAGCGCCCGTCGCCCTCGGATTTGGCGGGCAGGAAATTCATCGGCGGATTGCCGATGAAACTGCCGACAAAGCGCGCGGCGGGGTTGCGGTACACTTCCGTCGGGCGGTCGGCCTGCACGATATAGCCGCCATTCATCACGCTGATGCGGTCGGCCAGCGACATGGCTTCGACCTGATCATGAGTGACATAGATGGTGGTGGTCTTGCTCTCGGCCAGAACGCCCTTCAGCTCGGCGCGCATCTCCAGCCGCAAGAGCGCGTCGAGATTGGACAGCGGCTCATCCATCAGGATCACATCCGGCTCCATCGCCAGTGCGCGCGCGACCGCCACACGCTGCCGCTGCCCGCCCGACAACTCGCCCGAATAGCGCTTGAGAAGCTGCTCGATATGCATCAGTTCCGCGGTGCGTTTCACGCGCCGATCGACCTCGGCCTGCGGGAGTTTCGCCATGCGCAGCCCGAAGGCGATATTCTCGAACACGGTCAGATGCGGAAAGACCGCGTAATTCTGAAACACCATGGCAATGCCGCGCGCGCGCGGTGGCAAATGATCGACCCGTCGCCCGCCGATCCAGACCTCGCCCTGGCTGGGCGTCTCCAGCCCGGCGATGATCCGCAAAAGCGTGGTCTTGCCGCAGCCCGAGGCACCCAGAAGCACCATGAATTCCTGATCGGCAATCGTCAGATCGACCGAATGCAGGGCGGTGAAAGCCCCGAAACGCTTGGCCACATTCTTGATGACAATCTCGGCCATCGGCCCCCTCCTGTTTTAACGATTGGCGATGCCCCACATCGCGAAGAGATATTTGCGCACGGCAAAGATGAAGATCAGCGCGGGCATGACCAGGGCCGCACCGCCTGCGAATTTCAGCGGCAAAGGCGAGACATTCAGCGATTGCAGCAAAAACGCCGTCAGCGTGCGGTTCTCGATGGTCAGCACGGCAGCGGCAAAGACTTCGTTCCACGAGATCACGAAGGCAAAGACCGCACTGGCCATGATCCCCGGAAGCGCGAGTGGCAGCACCACCTTGATCACCGCCTGCAGCCGGTTGCAGCCCAGCGTCCATGCGGCCTCTTCCAACTCGACCGGGATGCCGGAAAACAGCGAGAAGGTGATCAGCACCGCAAAAGGCAGCGCCAGCATCGTATGCACCAGCGCAAGGCCGAGGATTGTGTCATCCAGCCCCGTGCGGATGAACATCACCGCCAGCGGCAGGGCCAGCAGCGGCAAGGGAAAGGCGCGGGTCATGATCACCAGCACGCGGAAGAATTCCTTGCCTGGAAAGTCAAACCGCGAGAGCGCATAGCCCGCAGGCGCGCCCATGCCGATGGACAGGATCATCGTAAGCACTGCCACCTTGACCGAATTCCACAGCGCATTGGTCACGCCCTGAAAGTTCCAGAAGAATTGCAGGGAGGCCAGATCGAAGCTTGGCCAGAAGCGCTTGGGAAAACTCGTCACCTCGGCGGGCGAGGACAACGCGTTGATGAACAGAAACCAGATCGGCACCAGCACCCAGAGGACCAGAAGGGCAATACCGGCCCAGAACACGAATTTTCCCGCGCGCGCCACGTCCTTTTCGCGTGGCGCATTGATGGTCAGATCACTCATATCCGCGCTCCTTTCGGGACATGCAGCAGGCGCAGCACCACCAGCGAGAAGGCGACCGACAGCCCCAGAATGACCATCGCATAGGCGGCGGCCACGCCACGATCCTGCAACTGGAATTGCCACTGGAACGTCTCGCCCATCAGCACCGGCAGCGTCGTCCCGCCCAAGGCGACCACGACGGCAAACACTTCGAATGCCATCAGGATACGCAGGATCAGCGCTGTCTGCAGGCTGGGGCGCAAGAGCGGCAAGGTGACCTTGGTAAAGCGCTGCCAGCGCGAAGCCCCGAAGACCTCCGCCGCCTCGTTATACTCCTTCGGGATCAGCCCCATGCCCGCGACGATGATCACCATCATGATCGCCGTCGCACGCCAGATCTCGGCCAGACAGACCGCCAGAAAGATCACCCAGAGGCTCTGATAGCCCAGGAAAAGCTGAGGTCGGTCAATGACGCCCAAGCCGTGCAGGATGGAATTCAGAAACCCCGATTGCTCGAAGATCGCCAGCCAGATCAGCCCGGCGGCCAGATCGGAAATCCCCAGCGGAATCGCGAAGATATACAAAAGCCCCGAACGCCCGGTTTTCAGCTTCTGCACCACCGAGGCCATGGTCAGCGCCATGATCAGCTGCACAGGCACCACAATCGCGGCCAGCCAGACTGTGTTCCAGAAGGCTTGGCTGAATTTCCAATGCCCGGTCATGCGGGTGAAATTTTCGGTCGTCCATTCGCCGCCACGGGTCAGGCTTTCCACCACGACCAGCCCGAAGGGATAGAAGAAGAAGACCAGCAGAAACAGCGATGCTGGCAACAAGAGCAGATAGGGCAAGGCACGCGGCACCAGAGCACCTCCTCGGGTCAAGGGCAGATCAAGCCCTCATTTTCTTGCTGAAAATACTCGCGGGGGGTCAGGGGGGCGGCAGCCCCCCTGCCTTGCTTGGAAAACCCGTCAATTCACCGGGCAAGGGCCGTCCGAGGCCGCATCCGGTGCCCAGCAAGGCGCCTCGGCCTCATTGATCAACCGCTGCAACGCTTCGGCCTGATCATCCAGAACCGCGCGAATGGGCTGGCGCGCCAGAACGATCCGCTCGAATGTGTCCGCATAGATCTGGTTGAACTGACCGCCCAAAGCGCCGAGACCCACAGGCAGCAGCGCAGGCAGTGCGTCATCTGCGCCCGACATGGCCGAGATCGCCGCGCCCGCTGCCTGCACAGAGGGCGGCATGTCATCAGGCAAGTCCACGTCAATCACCGGAAAGAAATTCGTCGCGCGCAATGTGGCGATCTGGGTTTCCGGCTCCAGCAGGTAAGTCACCAGCGCCAGCGAGGCCTCCATATCCGGCGCAGTCTCGGGCACGGCAACACCGGCCAGAACTGGCATGAAGCCCCGGCCAGCAGGGCCAGAGGGGGCCGGGAAGGCCACGAAATCATCCGGGCGCTGGTTGAACGCATCGGCCAGTCGTGCCGTGTGGTCGAACACGACCCAGGCATCGCCAGAGATCAACTGCTCCTGCATGAAGCTGAAATTGGTCGAGGCCGGGTTGGTATGCGCCCAAAGCTCGAGGAATGCCTCCCATGCCTGCTCAGCCGCCTCAGAGCGGAATTCGCTGACCATCGACCCGGTATAGGCGGGCAGCAGATAGCCTTGGAAGAAGCGATGCTTCAGTCCCTGCGGCCCGGCGGGAAAGCCAAAACGCGGCTGTCCGGTCGCCTCATGCATATTGGCCGCCCATGCGATCAGATCCTCGTAGCTCAGCGCCATCAGATCCGCCCCTTCGGGCAGATGCTCCAGCGCGTCACGATGCGCGGCCATCACGAAACTGGCCTGCATCCAGGGGATGTATTTCTGCGCGTCGCTGCCCAGACGGCCGAGCTCCACAAAACCCGGTGCAACGGCGCTCACATCGACATCTGACAAATCGGCCAGACCATCGACCAGTGGCGTGAAATTGCCATGCAGCGCGCCGAGCACACCGATCCGGCCAGAGCCCGCTTGCAGTTCTGCCTCAATGCGCGTTTGCCAGGGGCCTTCATCTGATGGCTCGAAATTGACCGCGCCCTCAAAGCCCGACAATACCTGTTCGCGCACGGCCTGGGTTTCTTCGATCGGGCGGGCCTGGGTTGACCAGAACAGGGTTTCTGCCGCCAGAGATGTAGAAATTAAAGCGCTTGCAGTCGCAAGCAGTGCGGTTTTCAGTCCGGATTTCATGTTGTCTTCCTCCCTTTTTGAAGTCGTGAGGGCTTACGCCTGTGGCGCAGGCCCGTGCGATTGCCGCAAAACAAGCTGCGGCGTCAGCAGCCGCGAGATATGCGGCGTGTCGGGCGCGGCGATCCGCGCCAGCAGCATCGCGGCCAGTTCCGTGGCACAATCTGCAATGCAAGCGTCAAACGTCGTCAGCCCCGGCCTGACATGCGCCCCCGCCGGGATATTGTCGAAGCCGATGATCGACAGATCACCGGGCACCGACAGGCCATGAGTTTGCGCAGCGGCCATCAATTCCAGCGCCAGCCCATCGGCCACCGCAAGCACCGCTGTCGGGCGATCTGGCCCGGCCAGCAGTTCCGCAATGGCGCGCGCGCGGCCCTCAGGATCATAGCGCGCGCAGGAGGCGTGGCGCAGGGTCAGGCCCGGGTCGCCCTTGGCTGCGAATGCGCTGCGCAAGCCCTCTTCGCGCAAGATGCGGAAGGTCAGGCGGTCGTCGATGCTCAGCAAACCGAAGCGACGATGGCCCAAGGCATAGAGCAATTCAAAGGCTTCGGCGAAGGCCGCGCGGCCATCCGTATCGAGCCAGCTATAGCCGGACTCGTCTGTGCCGACGCGTCCATGCGCAACGAAGGGCAAGCCACGCTCGCGCAGCAAAGTCACGCGGGGATCGTCCTGCTCGATGCGGCTCAGGACAATGCCGTCCACACGCCCCGAGGTCACGAGACTTTCCAGCTGGCGCAGTTCAGACCCCTCCCGCGGTACCGCCGAGAGCAGCAACTCGACGCCTTTTGCAGCAAAACCTTCGGTCAGGCCGCTGACAAGCTCGCCCAGAAACGGGTCGGCCAGACCACGGCCCCGCATCGGCAGAAGAAAGCCCGCGAACCCGGATCGGCCCGAGGCCAGTGCCTGCGCTGCGCGATTGGGAACATAGCCCAGGTCACGCGCGGCGGTGGCGACCCGTTCGCGGGTTTTCAAGGCAATCGCCTCATGCTGCGCCAAGGCCCGCGACACTGTCGCAGGCGACAGGCCCAGATGCCTCGCCAGATCAGACAGTGAGTTTGCCTTGTTCATCGCGCAGATTCTCCCCGAACGAGATTATTAAAGCGCATTAAATAAAATACAAGCGCTTTAAAATGAGAGGTTGAGCAGGTCTGAAGGCGCATCGAACGCTCGACAACCATTGTTAGCCCAACAGGGTGTGAGCTTGTCTTTCGATCATCATATCCGCTGGAACACTGTCTCGCCCTATCGAGGCAGCATTGCGCGAGTCGTATTCAAAAGACCTTTTTCGGCGGCGGCTTCCAAAATGCCGGAGCTGCGCCCGCGGACCATAAGCCGCGCAGCGCATAGCGCATCGGCATAGGCCGATCTGCCGCTGTCACAGCGATGAACCCTCGCAGCCTCCGCCATGTGCTGCAATCCGTGCGCGCAGGTCTCAAGCGAAGATGGGTGTCATGCGGCCTCGGGTTGCTTTGCCCCGGTCATGTAGGCCACCGCATCAGACATGGAATGCTCTTTGGGGTTGATCACGCAGAGCCGTTTGCCGAGCCGGTGGACATGGATGCGGTCGGCGACCTCGAACACATGGGGCATGTTGTGGCTGATCAGGATGATCGGAATGCCCCGCGAGCGCACGTCCAGAATCAGCTCCAGGACCTTGCGGCTTTCCTTGACGCCCAGCGCAGCCGTGGGCTCGTCGAGGATCACCACCTTGGAGCCAAAAGCGGCGGCGCGGGCCACAGCCACACCCTGGCGTTGCCCACCCGAAAGCGTCTCCACCGGCTGGTCGATATTCTGGATCGTCATCAGGCCCAGCTCATTCAGCTTTTCGCGGGCGAAAGCACGCATCGCTGGTAAATCGAGCATACGAAACCATTGCCCCAACGGCCCGGTCTTGCGCAATTCGCGCCCGATGAACATGTTTTCCACGATCGACAGCGCAGGGGACAGGGCAAGCGTCTGATACACCGTTTCGATCCCCGCATCACGCGCCTGCAGGGGCGAGGAAAACGCGACCGGCTTGCCCTCAAGCGTGATCTCGCCCTCGTCGATTGTGACCGCGCCGGAGATCGCCTTGATCAAGCTGGATTTGCCCGCACCATTGTCACCGATCACGGCCAGTATCTCGCCCGGCATCAGGTCGAAATCGCAGTGATCCAGAGCCGTGACGCGCCCATAACGCTTGACCAGACCGCGTGCCTGCAGGATGGGTTCTTGTGTCATGTCGAAACCTTTCTGATCCATTGGTCGATGGCGACCGCGATGATGATAAGCCAACCGATGGCGAAGACCTGCCAGAGCACATCCACCCCGGCCAGCCGCAGCCCCGACTGGAATACGCCGACGATCAGCGCGCCGAACAGCGCCCCCATGATCGACCCGCGCCCGCCAAAGAGGCTGATGCCCCCGATCACCACAGCCGTGATGGATTGCAGATTGCCCTCGTAGAAAGATTGCGGCGAGATCGAGCCAACGCGGCCGATACTGGCCCAGGCGGCGAGCGCACAGATGAACCCCGCTAGTGCATAAACCGAGATCAGCATTCGGTCCGTTCGGATACCGGCCAGTTCAGCGGCTTCCTTGTCATCACCGATGGCATAGACATGTCGTCCCCAAGCGGTTTTGTTCAGCAAATACCAAAGAATGCCAAAGACCAGCACCATCAGGATCGAGCCATAGGTGATATTCGCACCTGCAACGCGGAAGGAATTACCAAAGAATTTCAGCAGCGGTGCCATTTGGTCGATATCCTGGCTGCGGATCGATTGCGCGCCAGAAAGCCACAGATTCAGGGCGAAGAAGATATTCCAGGTGCCAAGTGTGACGATGAAGGGCGGCAAGCGCAGCCGCGTGACCAGAAGCCCGTTGAGCATGCCCGCAAGCGTGCCCAGCACAAAAGAGGCGGTCAGCGCCAGCGATGGAGGCACGCCAAGTGTAATGGCCAGCTTGCCCGATACGACCGACATCAGCACCATGATGGCGGCGACCGACAGGTCAATCCCGGCGGTCAGAATAATCAGTGATTGCGCGGCCGCGAGAATCCCGATGATGGAGACCTGTTGCAGGATCAGCGACAGGTTGAACGGCGTGAAGAAACGGTCTCCGGCCAGAATGCCAAAGACGATGAGGCTGAGCACCAATACGATGACCGGCACCATCGTCGGATGCGAGTGCAGGAAATGCTGCACGTGACCCAGCGCTGTGCGTTTCGGCCCTTCGAACTGGGCCACACGGCTGTCGGCACCGGTCAGGCTCTGTTCATAATCTGCAGATTTGCGGGGGGAATCAGACATCAGCGGCCTCCGGCTGAGCGAGAATATGCGTGTCCCGCCGCCAGCGTAGCACTGGCGGCAAGATATGTTGCAGTTTTGCAGTTTTGGAAAAACGGGTGGTCAGATCAGCCCCAGCAGCGGGCGAGACCCTCTTCAGAGGTGATCGAGGGGATGCCGTCAACCGGGTTGTCCGTCACCAGTTCGACGCCGGTATTGAAGAAATCCAACCCTTCAGTATTCTCGGGCTTTTCGCCGGTTTCGGCAAAGGTCTTGATTGCCTCGATGCCTTTCGACGCCATCAAGAGCGGGAATTGCATCGAGGTCGCGCCGATAATGCCCTCGGCCACATTCTGCACGCCGGGGCAACCACCATCCACTGACACGATGATCACATCATCCTGACGCCCGACCGAACGCAGCGCCTCATAGGCCCCGGCGGCGGCGGGTTCATTGATGGTGTAGACCAGATTGATGGAGGGGTCACGCTGCAGCAGGTTCTCCATCGCTGTGCGCCCGCCTTCTTCATTGCCGTTGGTCACGTCATGGCCCACGATGCGCGGGTCATCTTCGTCACCGATCACGGTCGGATCTTTGACATCAATGCCAAAGCCGGTCATGAACCCCTGATTGCGCAGATAGTCGACCGAGATCTGGCTGGGATTCAGGTCCAGCGTCGCAATTCTGGCATCGGCGGCGGCGTCACCCATCTGCGCCAGCGCCCACTCGCCGATCAATACTCCGGCGAGGAAGTTGTCAGTCGCAAAGGTGGAATCAGCCGCATCAGCGGGTTCCAGCGGCGTGTCGAGCATGATCACCAGCACGCCATTGTCACGCGCCTGCGTCACAGCCGGCACCAGCGCGCGGCTGTCATTGGGGGTCAGCAGGATGCCGCTGACGCCTGATGCGATGCAGCTTTCAATCGCCGCGATCTGGGTTTCGACATCGCCGTCCAGACGCCCGGCATGGGTTTGAAGCGCGATGCCGTGCTCTGCGGCCGCGGCTTGCGCCCCTTCGCGCATCTTGACGAAGAAGGGGTTGGTATCGGTCTTCGTGATCAGGCAGGCGCCAGTTTCAGCGGCTGCCGGGCTTGCCAGCAGGGAAGTGGCTGCAACAGCACCCATCAGTGACAGTTTCAATCCGGTTCTCGGTTTCATCTCATTCCTCCCAAGAGCTTTGCGCAGCCCTCCAATGGCCGCGATACCGAACAAAAAACGACAGAATCGGCGCGCTGTCAATAAATAAATCACTTTTATTTAGTATTGACAGGCGCAGGCTTCGCGGGCCATGTGTTGACGCTGGAGAGGTGACGCATGTCCGATAAGATTGAACAAAATCAAACGCATCATGGCATGAGAGGCACAAATCAGTCGGGCCTCAGGGCGTGGAACGAGAAGCTGCTTTTCACGTTGCTTCACACCGAAGGTCCAATGCCCAAAGCCGAAATCGCGAGGGTCACCGGGCTGTCGGCGCAGACCGTTTCCGTGATCATCCGGGCGCTCGAGCAGGACGGGTTTCTCGAAAAGGGCGAGCCGGTGCGCGGGCGCATCGGGCAGCCATCCGTTCCGATTTCCCTAGCCGCAGATGGGGCTTATTTTCTGGGATTGAAAATCGGGCGGCGTTCCAGCGAGATGATCCTGATCGACTTTAGCGGAACGATCCGGGACCGTATCGTTCGTCGCCATGAGTGGCCCGAACCCGGCGCTGCCACGGAGTTCGCCTTGAGCGCGTCACAAGAGCTGACCATGCGCCTGTCCGAGCCTCAGCGTGACCGTGTCGCGGGCCTTGGAATTGCGCTGCCCTTTCAGCTGTGGGATTGGGCTGCGGCCCTCGGCGCGCCTCAGGACGTCATGGACCGCTGGCGCAGCGCTGATTTATGTGGCGATTTGAGCATGGCCTTGCCTTATCCGGTCTTCATGCGAAATGACGCCAGTGCGGCATGCGGGGCAGAGCTGGTTTTTGGTGACACAAGCTTGCCAAGCGATTTCGTATATTTCTACATCGGGTTCTTCATTGGCGGCGGTGTGGTTCTGAACAGCACCCTGCATACGGGCGAGAACGGCAATTCCGGCGCGCTGGGCTCCATGCCAGTGCGCGCGCCCGACGGGCGGATGGTGCAGTTGATAGAGCTTGCCTCAATCTTCGGGCTGGAAAAACGCCTGATACTTGCGGGGCTTGACCCAGACCTGCCGTGGCAATCGCCCGAAACCTGGCCCATCCCGGAAACGATACTGACAGCATGGATGGACACGGTAGCAGATGCCATCGCGCAGGCGATCGTTGCTTGCTTGGCCGTGATTGATTTCAAAACCGTGGTCATCGACGGATGGTTCCCAGCGAGCATTCGCGAAAGGCTGACGAGAAAGGTTGTAGAGGCGACAGCGAGACGGGAGTTGGCCGGGTTGATTACGCCTGCAATTCAGGCTGGAAGCCTGGGCATTGGCGCGCGCGCCCTGGGTGCTGCAGCGCTGCCCCTGACCAACAAATTCCTGATTTCGTCAGATGCTGGATTGGGCAGCGGCCTCGGACAGTCTGTTTCGCTATAGCGGCTCCAGAGACGGCTCAAGGCAGATTGACACGCTTTGGACCAAGGATGTCGAGAAGCGCCCTGACCGCGCGCAACCTTGCAACCGCCGCTCCCTGCCAATTCCCGCTGATTGACAGTGACATCGCGGCCGCATCTGGTTGCGACGATCCGGCAGGATACGTCAGATGTCGGGTGCTCGCAGGTAAAGCGGAAAACAGACTGCGGGATTGAAGTCTTGCTCTCGCAGCATGAGAGCGACCCAGCCTTGCCTCACCGCTGCCATCTCGTGACCGCTCAGAAGTTTGCGCAGACTGAGCGCACAGGGGCGATCCAGTCGCGAACGAGATCGCGCAATCCTGCTCGGTCGATCAGGTCGCTGGCTGCTTGGACCCCGTCTGCGATGACCTTGTCATGGTCGAGCCGTGTCGAACGCCCTGCGCTGATGACGACATCACCGTTAATCACAACATCGGTGATGGGCGGCAGACCTGCCATGACCACCGCCATCGCCGGGCGCGTCATGGGCTGATGCACTGCCCCACGCATGTCGAGGGCGACGAAATCGGCCAATCTGCCCGCCTGCAACTGCCCGACATCGCGGCGCAGCAGCTTGGCCCCGCGCAGGGTCGCCATTTCCAGCATCAGCTCGGCACTCGTCGCGAGCGGGTTCAACTCGCGCAGGCGCTGCAGCAGGAACCCCGCCTTCATCGCCTCGAACATGCCCGAGCCGCCCACCGCCATGCCGTCGCTGCCGAGGCTGACATTCGCCCCCGCAGCCAGCAGTGGCTCCAGCTTCAGAATGCCGGAGGCCAGATATTGATTGCAGACCGGGTTGTGCACAATCTGAGTGCCTGTCGCGCCAAGAGCCTCGATTTCAGCGTCATCAAACCAGATGCCATGCGCGAGCGAGGTCCGGTCTGACAAGATGCCCTGTGCCTGCATCCAGATTGCAGGACGAAGGCTGTAGAGGCTCTCGAAAATCTCGACTTCGAATTTCGACTCGCTGCAATGGATCTGCCAGCCGATATCCTGCTCTGTGGCAAGTTCGGCGCAGGCAATCATCAGGTCCGGGTCCAGATAGACGACATTTTCCGGCATCGGCCAAATCTCGACCAAACCACCCGGCGGATGTTCGGTGAGGCAAGCGCGGGTGAGCGCAATTTCTTCGGCCACGGAATAGCGGAACAGGCGCGGGTCGCAATTCATCCGCCGCCCGCCTTCGACCATCGGCCCGAAAATGCCGCGCGCCACGACGCCGCGCAGGCCGACCCCTGCCATCTCATGCGCGAGCGCCACGATGGTTTCAGGGTCTACCGGCGCGTAATGGTTGTCGATCACCGCCGTGGTGCCGAGCATCAGCGCCGAGAGCCCGGCCAGCCGGTAGATCGCAATCGCATCGTCGCGGGTCACATGCGCGGCCAGGGGCAGCATGAAGCGCTCCAGCCAGGGCAGCAGCGACAGCCCATCGCCCAGCGTGCGGCCAAGGGACTGGAACAGGTGGCTATGCCCATCGACCAGCCCCGGCAGCACCAACCGGCCCGACCAATCGACCCGCTGCGCGTGGTCGCCATAGGCTTTTGCTAGCTCCGCCTGCGGGCCGACCGCAAGGATATGCGTGCCGCTGACCGCAATCGCGCCCTTGCGGATCAGCGGCTGCGCCGGGTCGAGGGTCAGAAGGTCCGCGCCCTCATAGAGCGTCACGGGGTCAGGGGTCTGGGTCGGATCGGTCATCATGCCCTCAGGTTGTGGTTAACGGTGTCGCCCATGGCGCTGCTTGATGACAGCCAGTCGGCAATGATCTGCGCGACGCGGAGGGGCTGGCTCAGTTGCGGGACATGGCCAGAGGCAATTCCTGCGACTGTGACATGCGGCGATGAATTGCTCATGGCGGTCTGCGCAGCAGGGATCACAGAGCGGTCATCTTGCGCGTGGATATAGAGCTTCGGCAGCGCCGCGAAGTGCTGTCCGGTCCGCGTGCGCAAGCGGTGTCCCGCCATCGGCTGCGGTGTCAGCCGCGCGGCGGCTGCGCGCGCGACGGGCGGGGGCGCGTCGTGGAAGAAATACGTGACGGCCACATCCGGCGGCACAGTGCTGGTTCGCCCATCTGCGGCCTGCACGACATGGGGCGTGACGCCGAAACGCGTGTCCGGCCCCATGATCTGCGTCTGGATGTCATCGAAGCTGCGCGCATCGGGAATGAGCATGCCGGCGATCCAGATCGCATGGCTGACCTTATCGGGAAACGCCTCGGCCCCGGCGGTCACCAGCATCCCGCCGCCAGAATGCCCGACAAGGGCAACCGGGCCGGGGCTTGCGTCGATGGCCTGCGCGATGCAGGCGTGGAAATCGGCCTCGGTCGCGTCCTCGGGGGCGATGGGATGGGTGCCGTCACCGGGCAGCGCCAGCGCCTCCGCGCGCAGGCCAAATGCGGCCAGTTCCGGGATCAGCGCCTCCCAGACCCAAGGCCCCGCCCAGGCCCCATGGATCAGGATCAGCCGTTCAGGACGCGGGGGCATAGGTGCGGGCATACATGGCGCGCAGATGGTCCTGCACTGTGACGGGCGGGTATGTCGGCACTTCGCCCGGTGCCAGACAGGTGGGCAGGCAGCGCACCTCGTGATCGGGATTGCCGCTGTAGAAATAGGGGATCGAATAGCGCTCGCGGCCCGAGCGGTTGATGACCCTATGCAGCGTCGAGCGGTAGCGGTCATTCGTCCAGCGCGCGATCATATCGCCCAGATTGACGACATAGGCACCGGGGATGGGGGGTGCCTCAATCCAGCTGTCGCGGCCCATGACCTGCAAGCCGCCGACCTCATCCTGCAACAAAAGCGTCAGCCCGCCGAAATCGGTATGCGCGCCTGCGCCCAGCTCATCGGGCACCTCCGGGCGCGAGGGGGGGTAGTGCAGCAGACGCAGGGTCGCCGCGGGCTCGGTGGTGAAGGCGCGGAAATGGTCTTCAGGCAGGTCGAGCGACAGGGCAAGTCCCTGCATGATCCGCGCGGCCACCACACCGAGCGCTGCGAAATACGCGACCATCACAGGCCGGAAAGCCGGCAGATCGGCAGGCCAGAGATTGTTGCCCGCATTGAATGCGCCCGCCAGCACGCGCGGGTGATCGGGGGCGAGATCCTCGCCGAGATAAAACCCCTCCTTGCGGTCGGGCATCGCGCCTTGCTGCAGGGTCTGACCACCCAGATGCTCATAGCCGCGATTGGCGGGGCTCTGGGCCTTGTCGAGCGCGCGTTTCGCGGCCATCGGCAGATCGAAAAGCGCGCGGGTCTGGGTCATCGCGGCCGCGATCAGCCCTTCGGGCACACCATGGCCTGTGCAGTAGAAAAACCCGTGTTCCAGACAGGCCGCGCGCAACCCTGCCCCCACAGCGCGCCGCGCTGCAGGGTCAGAGGCCGCCAGACCCGAGATGTCGATGACGGGCAGGCCCATCACGTCTTCCCGAAATTCGCGCCCAGACGCATCTGGATATAGTCATGCGCGGTCATCGGCGCGTATTTTCCTTCCGGCCCTGCGAGCATCGTGTCCATATTGGCCTGCGCGAAATAGGCGATGGAATAGCGCGGCCCCAGATATTCCTCCGGCTTGGGCATGCGCACGCGGTGCAGGTTCGACAGGAGCTTGTCATCGGACCAGCGCATCAGCATGTCGCCGATATTGCAGGTGATCACGCCCCCGATGGGTGGCACATCGGTCCATTGCGTCGCGCGACCCTTCTCGTCCTTGCCGGGGCAGACCTGAAGCCCGCCCTGCCCGTCTTTCTGGTGCAAGAGCGTCAGGCAGTCGAAATCAGTATGCGCGCCTGCCCGCCAGAATTTGAAATCCTCGGGCTTGGCGTCTTCCATGCCCAGATAATGGATCAGCCGCAGCGTGGATTGATAGTCCTTCGTGTCAGGCGCATGGCCTTCGGTGAAAAGCCCCGGCGGGAAGCTGAGGCGTTCGGCAAAACAATCGAGAACTTTCATCGCGACGGCCCAGTTATGGCGCTCGAAGGCCAGCATGGTTTCGCGGAACCCGAACAGCTCCGCGCCCGTGGGCCAGAGCCCGGACATGCGCGGCAGCGTGATCTGATAGCTTTCCTTGCGATCTGCCGTGCCCGTAGAGGGGCGCACCTGCGCCATGTATTCCCAACCTGCATTGGTGCCGGGTTTGAGCGGGTATTTCGCCTTGGTGTCGCTGGGCATGTCGAAGAACCCGGCCGAGAGCGCGAAAGCGTCGTCGATCAGGCTTTGCGGGATGCCGTGGCCGGTGAGCTGGAAAAAGCCGATGCCGGTGGCTGCGTCCCAGAGCGCATCGCTGATCTCCTGCTTGCGGTTGAAGTAATCCGACAGGTCGATCTGCGGGATGTCGCGCTGGACCTCTTCGCCATACGCGCCGAGCCCGGCTTCCTTGTTCAATTCCGCGAGTGTGTAATCCGTCGTGCTCATCTTGGTCTCTCCTTCGAGCATTGGGGAGCAATGACCGCGCCGGGGCGCTGACTGCTTCTACTCCGGGGGTTAAACAGGTTCGGGCACGAGACAGCGCGCCAGTTTGCGGGTGATGCGGGCAGCGGCGTCGGACAATGCGGCAAGGTCGAGACCCGACACGTGCCCGTCACGCACAATCACGCGCCCCGCAACCATGCTGTGACGCACGCGCGCGGCCCCTGTGACCATCGGCGCGAGGCCGGGATCGTGCAGGCCAAAGTTGCGCGGATGGTCCAGATCAAACAGCGTGATATCAGCAGCTTTGCCGACGGCAAGCTCTCCGATGGTAGGCAGACCCAGCGCCTTTGCCCCGCCCATCGTCGCCCAATGCAGGATCGTGCCGGGGCTGACAGCGCCCACCCCATGCGCGGCGCGATGTAGCGTGAAGGCGCTGTAGAGCGCGCCGCCCATATCGGCGGCCTCATTCGCACCCGCACCATCGACTGCGAGCGAGACAGTCCCTCCCGCTTGGTGCAGCGCATGCGCAGGGGCAATGCCAGAGCCCAGCCGTGCATTGGCCTGCGGGCAATGCGCCATTGAAGTACCGCTCTCGGCGAGACACGCCACTTCGTCAGCGGTCAGATCGACCAGATGGGCGAACCAGACATCCGAGCCGAGCCAGTCCAGACCTGCGAGCCAGGGCACAGGCCGCTTGCCGAAATCGCGCAGGGTCTGGGCGGCATAGGCGGTGTTTTCCGAGAGATGCGCGTGAAGCCGCAGACCAAGGCGGCGGGCCTCCTGCGCAATTTCGGGCAAGGCGTCAGGTGGAAAGTTGAAATTCGGCGTCGTCGGCGCGCAGGCGACGCGGGTCATCGCATCGGGGGCGGGATCGTGCCAGCGGGCGGCGACCTGTGCCACAGCTTCAAGGAAATGCGCCACGCTTTCGGTAGGGGCAGCAGGCACATGCGGGCCGAAATTGCGCCCTCGCGCCATGCCGCCGCGCGCGAGCACGAAGCGCAGGCCGAAGCGGGCTGCTTCCTCGAACAGCACCTCGGCAGGGTCATAGTCGTAGCGGTCCGAGAAGACATAGTGATGATCGCAAACTGTGGTCGCGCCCGTCAGCGCCAGTTCCGCGAGCCCGATCCGCGCCGAGATGCGTAGCGCCTCTTCATCGAGCGCGGGCCAGTAGGTATAGGGCACCTGTTCCAGCCACAGATCCAGCGGCGCGTTGATCGCAAGCCCCTTGAGTGCGGATTGAAACAGGTGGTGATGTGTGTTCACCAGCCCCGGCGTCACCACGCAGCCGCGCGCGTCAAGCACGTCCTCACCGGGCCGGGGGCTCAGATCGCCCATGGCGGTGATAATCCCGCCCTCAACACGGATCGCGCCTGTCAGCCGCGTGCCAGCAGCGTCCCCTGTCCAGCCATGGGCAATATTGGTGACCAACATCAGCGGCGCTCTTTCGGCAGGGACCAGGGGAAGAAGAAGCGCTGCGCAAGGCTGACCGTCTGAAACAGGATCAGCGACATGGCCACCAGCACCACCAGTCCCGCCCAGGCTTGCGGCAGCCGGAACATCGAGGTCGAGAACTGGATAAAGAAACCGATGCCGACATCTGCCGCCACGAATTCCGCAACCACAGCCCCGATCACCGCCAGAGTGACCGAGATTTTCAGCCCCGAAAAGATATAGGGAATGGCATAGGGTAGCCGTATCTGCGTGATCTCGCGATATTGCGGCGCGCGCAGGCTGCGCGACAGCTCGATCAATTCAGGGGGCGTGGCCATCAGCCCGGTGGTCATCGAGACGACCAGCGGAAAGAAGGCAATCATGAAGGTGATGACCACGCGCGGCGCGTCATCGGTGCCCAAAACCACGATGATGATGGGCGCCACGGCCACGACCGGCACGGACTGGATCACCACCAAGAGCGGATAGAAAGCGCGCGACAAGAGCCGCGATTTGGCGAGCCCCACGGCGATGGGCAGCGAGACGAGAATGGCCACCAGATAGCCGATCAGCGCAACGCGTAGCGTGGCCCAGACATGCGCACCCCAGCGCGCGGGCGGGACCGCGCTGAAACCCTCGAGGATCCGGGTGGGCGCTGGCAGGATGAAGGACGGGATCGCAAAGACCCGCGTGGCGCTTTCCCAAAGCACGAGGATCACCGCGAAGGTCAGAAGCGGCAGCACCACCGGCATGGCGATCAGCCGCTCGGTCAGGGGCAGGCTCGGGGCCTTGCGCGGCGGGGATGCAGGGGCAGTGGTCAGGTCAGGGTCGGCCTTGGCGCTCATAGGGCGGGCTCCTTCGCGATCAGCAGATCGCGCAGATGGGCGGCGAAATCCTGCACTTCCGGCGCGCGCAGCGCGCGCTCGTCGCGCGGGCGGCCCAGCGGCACCGGCATATCCGCGATGATACGACCGGGCCGCGCGCTCATGACGATCACGCGGTCGGCGAGCAGCACGGCCTCGGGGATGGAATGGGTGATGAACATGACGGTCTTGGGACTGGCCTGCCAGAGTTTGAGCAACTCGAATCCCATCGCGTCCCGCGTCAGCGCGTCGAGCGCGGAGAAAGGCTCGTCCATCAAGAGAATGTCGGGATTGAGAAACAGCGCGCGCGCGATGCCCACGCGCTGTTGCATGCCACCCGAGAGTTCGGCCGGAAGTCGCGCCTCGAAGCCCTTCAGCCCCACTGCTGCGATCACTTCGGCGGCGCGGTCGCGGTCCATCGCGCTGACCCGCCCGCGCTTGTGTTTCGCCGGGAAGGTCACATTTTCGAGCACGCTCGCCCAAGGCAGCAAGGTCGCTTGCTGAAAGACGATTCCGACATCATCGCGCGGGCGGGTGACGGGGTGGCGAAAGACCGAAACCTCGCCCTCGGTCGGCAGCATCAGCCCGGCAGTGAGGCGCAGAAGCGTGGATTTGCCACAGCCCGACGGCCCCAGAACGGCCACGAATTCGTGCTGCGCGATGGAGAGGTCGACCGCATCGAGCGCGGTCAGGGGACCGCTCTCGGTTGCGAAAACCTGACCGACAGCGCGAAAGTCAATGGCGTTCGGGGCAAGGGGCATCGGCTCAGTCCTGCGGCATGAAGCTGCGATCAACGATGCTCTCGGGGTCAAGCGCATCCGGGTCGAGCCCTTGGGCGGCGGCCACGCGCGTCCATGTGGCCGCGAGTCGGTCAGGGTTGAAGCTGCCAAGACCGTATTGCTCGGTCAACTCGTTGAAGGCGAGCACAGAGGCGTCGAGCCAGGAGCCCTTCACGTCCTCGGCCGAGAGTTCAGGCACGATTGCAGCCACAGCATCGGCGGCGGCCTGTGGGTCGGAATAGGCGAATTCCAGCGATTGCTTGAAGGCCGCGACAAAGCGTTTCGCGACCTCGGGGCGTTCGGCCAGGAAGCTGTCAGCGGCGACGAGCGAGGCGGAATAGAGTTCCAGCCCGGCATCGGCCCAGGGCAGGATCACCAGCTCCTTGCCCGCTTCACGCGCCTGCCCCTGATAGCGCGACACATCCGTGAGCCATGCAATGATCGCATCGCTCTGGCCGGTCATCAGCAGCGGGCCGAGCGCGCCGGGGTCCGAGCGGGTCAGCGAGATGTCATCTTCCGTCATGCCGTTTTCTTCCAGCACCAGCGGCAGGAACACATTGGACGAGGTGAAGGGCGAGGTCGCGACGGAGCGGCCCCGCACATCGGCGAGCGTCGTGATGCCGGTATCCGCGATGGTGTAGAATGCATGCGGCCCCATGTTGAAGACATTCATCACAGCGGTCACGGGCACATCTTCATTCGCGCGTGCTGCCATCAGCGCCTCGATCCCGGCGAGGCCAATGTCGGAGGTGCCGGTCGCGAGCTTGGTGATCGCCTCGGACGAGCCGCGCCCCGGCTCCAGCGAGACCTCGATGCCCGCATCGGCGCAGAATCCGTGATGCATGCAGACATAGATCGCCGATTTGTCACCACCGGGCAGCCAATCAAGCTGGAAGGTGATCTTGTCCATCGCCATGGCAGGCAGCGCAACAGAAGCGAGAAGGGCCGCGTAGGCAAGAATAGGCAGAGATTTAGGCATAGTTATGAGTCCTTCCTGGAGCAGAGAAACGGTCGGGCTCGGGATCACCAGAACCCGTCATGCGAGCGGATGATTTCGTCTTCGAGTTCGGGAAATGGCCCCTCGACCTGCACATGACGCTGACCTGCGGCCAGAACATCGCGGCAGGACAGCGCCATGGTGGGGTTTTCGGGGTTGTCGCCGGTCAGTTCCAGCAGACGCGCTTCGGTCACACCGAAGACCACGCGGCCAATCCCGGCCCAGTAGATGGTGCCCGAACACATCGAGCAGGGCTCAAAGGCCGTGTAAAGCGTGCAGTTGGCGAGGAATTCCGGCTCATAGGTCTTTGCAGCTTCGCGGGCAAGATTGGTTTCGGCATGGCCAGGGCCCCTGTCGGTCAGCCATGCGTTTCCCATCGTCATCAGCACAGTGCCATCCGCATCGGCCAGAACGGCACCAAAGGGGTGATTTCCAGCAGCGCGCGCGGCGACTCCGGCGCGCAGGGATTCACGAAGAAGGGCGATATCGTCAGGCAAGTGCGGCTCCTTTGCTGCGTTGCAGAGAAGCTTAGCCATGATTCGAGTGTTTCAAAAAGAAGAAAGAAATTTACATAGCGTTGCAAAAAACCTTACACTCACTTCATGTCCTCTTTCTCGCGTGAAATCAGATCCTTTCTTGTCGTGTCACAGTCCGACTCTATCCGTGCAGCGGCGGAACGGCTCAATATTTCCGCCCCGGCGCTTTCGCGGCAGTTACAAATGCTGGAACGCAGCTATGACACGCCGCTCTTGGTGCGCAGTGCAAATGGTGTTGCGCTGACGCCAGCGGGTGCCGCGCTGCGCGATGAGGCCCTACGCTGGATGGCCTCGGATGCCGCGCTTTCAAAGCGCCTGCATCAGGCCAACAAGTCCACGGATCTGCGCTTGCGACTGGGGGTCATGGAGGGGCTTGTTCCCACTCTCATCCCGCCCATGACCAAGCGGTTAGAAGCCATATTCGGACAGGTCGAACTTGAACTGGCCGTTGGCAGCACCGGCGAGATCATCCCGCAAGCCGAGGCACTGGAACTGGACATGATCGTGGCCTTCAACATGCCACGCCTGTCGCGCCTGGTGGTGGTGGAAACACAGGAATATCACTTGGGCGCTGTCTTTGCCCCCTCTTTGCCGCTGCAGGGGGAAGGGCCGCTGGCTTTGGCTGAGGCACTGAAATACCCGCTCTGTCTGCCCTCAACGGCCCTGTCGATGCATACGCGCCTGCTGGCCGAGATTTTGAGCGAGCGGCTCAATCCGCGCGTGCAGATCAGCACAAATTCGATCACGGCGCTCCTGACCTTTTTGCGAAAGGGGGCCGGGATTGGTTTTCTGACCTGGCCGGATGTTTGTGGCGATGTCGAAGCGGGGAGATTGTGTTTCAGACCGCTGGCAAATCGCCGTCTGACCGAAACCCTGAGCATCTCGATCTGCCGGGGCAACAATCTTGGCGATGCGACCGGTGTGGTGATGCGGGAAATTTCGGAAGCCTTGGCGGCACTCGGGCGCTAATGTCCCGAATCTGCCACTTCCTACCTGTTTTCCCTGTTTTCATCCAGCGCATCGCGGGTCCGGCGTTCACGGGCAGATCCAAGTCGGAATTGCAGCCCCCTCAATTCGGTGTTTACGCACCGACCGATACGAAGCAACGACAACGGAACACATATTTCGCTCAGACGATCATCTGCTGGGGTGATGCGATGGATTTGGCATAGCGCGCCATGAACCGCGCCGCTTCGGCGCCGTTGATGACGCGGTGGTCATAGGACAGATCCAGCGGCACCATCGGCACCGGGCGCGGGGTGTCGTTATCCCAAAGCGTCACCGTCTCGGTCCGGGTGATGCCAAGGATCGCGAGTTCGGGCGGGTTGACGATGGGGGTGAAGCCCAGGCCCCCGATGCCGCCCAGATTGCTGATGGTCATGGACGCGCCGCCCATTTCATCGGGGGCGATCTTGCGCGCCTTCGCGCGGGCGGCCAGATCGGCGATCTCGGCCGAGATCTGCCACAGCCCCTTGTGGTCGGCATTGCGGATCACTGGCACCATCAGCCCATGCGGCGTGTCCACGGCGATGCCGATATGAATATAATCTTTCAGGATCAGCGTCTTGCCGTCGGGCGCAAGCGAGGCGTTGAAGCGCGGGAAGTCGCGCAAGGTTCGGGCCAGCGCCATGACATGAAACGCGAGCGCCGTCAGCTTGATGCCGCGCCCCTCGGCCTCTGCCCGCCATGCCTTGCGCAAGCTTTCAATGGCCGTGACATCCGCGCGGTCATGATGTGTGACCTGCGGGATCAGCGCATTGGCAGCGCCGAGATTGCGCGCGGCCACCTGCGCGAAGCGGCTCATCGGCTCTTCGCTGACCGGGCCGAAAGCGCTGTGATCCACATCCCAATAGCTGGTGTCGCCCGCGCTGGTCCTCGGGGCGGGGGCTGCGCTCAGGTCTTCCGGCCCCAGGGTCGTGCGCCCCAACTCTTTCGCGCGGGAGTCCAGATCGACCCCTTTTTCCAGTGCCTTGCGCCGGGTGCTCGGGCTTGCGATCACATCTGACATGTCTGCCCCCTTACCAGTTGGCTGAGATATATTGCGTTTCCATGAATTCGAGCATGCCTTCATGCCCGCCTTCGCGCCCAAGCCCCGATTGCTTGGTGCCGCCGAAAGGGGCCGCCGGGTCGCTGACCAGCCCGCGATTGAGGCCGACCATCCCGTAATCGAGCCGCTCGCAAACTTGCAGGCCGCGCTTCATATCGCCCGAGAAGACATAGGCCACCAGCCCGTATTCCGTGTCATTGGCGCGGCGGATCACGTCGTCCTGATCGCTGAAGGTCTGCAGGGCGGCCACAGGGCCGAAGATCTCGTCGCGCACGCAATCGGCATGTTCCGGCACATTGGACAGGACAGTGGGCGGGTAGAAATAGCCCTTGCCGTCGGGCACAACGCCGCCGCATTCGACCGTCGCCCCCTTCGCCACCGCATCAGCCACGAATTCCGCCACCTTGTCGCGGGTCGATGCATTGACCAGCGGGCCGACATCCACGCCGGGATCTGTGCCATCACCGACCCGCAAGGCCGACATGGCTGCTGTCAGGCGGCGGGTGAATTCGGGCGCGATCGCCTCATGCACATAGATGCGATTGGCCGCAGTGCAGGCCTCGCCCAGATTGCGCATCTTGGCGAGCATCGTGCCCTCGATGGCGACATCCATATCGGCATCCTCAAACACGATCACCGGCGCATTGCCGCCGAGTTCCATCGCCGGTTTGAGCACCTGATCAGCGGCCCCTTTCAGCAATGTCCGCCCCACGCCTGTCGAGCCCGTGAAGCTGACCACCCGCACGCGGGGATCATGCAGCATGTGATCGACCAGCGCGCCCGTGCGCCGCGACGGCAGCACATTCACCAGCCCCGGCGGCACGCCTGCTTCCTCCAGAAGCGGCATCAGCGCCAGCATCGTCAGCGGGGTCTCTGAGGCGGGCTTGATGATCACAGCGCAACCCGCCGCGAGTGCAGGCGCGATCTTGCGCGTGCCCATCGCCGCCGGGTAATTCCAGGGCGTGATCAGCACGGCAAGCCCCGCGGGCTTGTGCTGCACGATGATCCGCGCACCGGAACTCGGCGCATGGGTGATCAGCCCATCGGCGCGCACGGCTTCTTCCGCAAACCAGCGGAAGAACTCGGCGGCATAGGTGGCCTCGCCCATCGCATCCGCGCGCGCCTTGCCGTTTTCCAGCGTGATCAGATGCGCGAACTCCTCCAGCCGCGCGGTCATCAACTCCCAGGCGCGGCGCAGCACTTCGGAGCGCTGGCGCGGCGTGCGCGCGGCCCATTCCGCCATGGCTGCTTCCGCGGCATCGAGGGCGGCATCCGCATCGCTGAGCCCGGCACTGGCGACCGAGGCGAGCACCTCCTCCGTTGCGGGGTTGATGACATCGAAGCGCTCATCGGTCTTGTGCCATGCGCCGTTGATATAGAGATCAGTGTAAACCATGAGAACCTCGCGGGGTCAGAGCAGGTGGCGCAGCGGGTCACCCATGCGGCCTGCGAATTCGGAAAGTAGCGCAATGGCCTGCGCGGGTGGCATGTGCTGCGGGGCGGCTTCGAGGATCAGCGCCAGCCCGTCGCCCTTGCGCAAAAGGGTCAGCACCGGAACATTTTCTGCGCCCAGAGACAGGCCCGAGAGCGCGCTGGCGCGAAGATCGCGCAGCAGCAGGTCGGGGGCGTCATCACTCTCGGTCACGGCAGACAGACGGCGGCCCTCAGGCACAGCAAAGGCACGCTGCGCGCCGAAGCGCTCGACCGCCACGATGCAGGGCGCACCCATGCTTGCCCCGCCCAGCCCGGCCAGCAGCGCATCGGCATCGCCCAGCGTCTCTGCGACCGAGGCGGCGAAGGGGGCAAAGCCGTCCTGCGCCGTGGTGGCCTCGAGCCGGAAGCCCTGCGCGGCGGCGGCAGGCGCGG
>PXDM01000501.1 GCA_003565055.1 Paracoccaceae bacterium | reverse complement strand
GACGGCGTGCCGGATGCGATGGTGCTCACGGGCTATTGTTTTGGCGGCGCGGCGGCACTTGAGGGCGCGCGGGCCGGTATGGAGCTCGCGGGCTTCGTGAGCTTCCATGGCGGGCTCGGCACGCCAGAGGGTCAGGATTACAGCGCGACCCCGGCGCCGGTTCTGGTGCTGCATGGCTCGGCGGATCCCGTGTCGGGCATGGCCGATCTGGCCGCATTGATGGATGAATTGCAGGCCGCAGGCGTGCCCCATGGCGCAGAAATCTACGGCGGCGCGCGGCATTCCTTCACTGTGCCCACGTCAGGCGACTGGGACGCAGAGGCCAATGCCCGCGCTGAAGCAGCGCTGCTGCGCTTTCTGGGCGAAGTGTTCTGAGCCTCAGCCCATCGCGTCGCGGTAAGCCGCATCGAGCGCTGCCATATCAGCGGGGGCAGGGGCGCTGCGCAGTTCCAAGGCGCGCTCAGAGCGCGCCTTGGCGGCGTTTGACAGGGGCGGGCAGATATCGGCGAGCGCCTGCATCTCTTGCATATCGCCATTGCAATGCAGCACCAGATCGCAGCGTGCCGCAAGCGCGGCCTGAGCGCGCTGGGCCACGGGACCGCGCAGCGCCTGCATCGAGATATCATCGGTCATCAGAAGCCCGTCAAAGCCGATCTCCTCGCGGATGAGCTTGATCATGCGGGGCGATTGCGTGGCGGGCGCGTCAGGGTCGATGCGGGAGAAGACCAGATGCGCGGTCATGCCCAGCGGCAGATCGGCCAGCGCGCGAAAGGCCGCGAAATCCTGTGCGGCCAACACATCGGCGGGCGTGTCGATCACCGGCAGGTCCAGATGGCTGTCGAGCGTCGCACGCCCATGGCCGGGGATGTGCTTGAGCACGGGCAAGACGCCTCCCGCCATCAGCCCCTCGGCCATGGCGCGGGCATTGGTCACGACCTCAGTGCGCGTATGGCCGTAGCAGCGGTTTTGCAAAATCGCATGGGTCTCGGGCGTTGCGATATCCGCCAGGGGTGCGCAATTCACGTCAATGCCCACAGCGCGCAATTCCCGCGCAATGATCTCGCCGCGCAGGGCCATTGCAGCGGCCGGGTCGCTTGCGCGCGCGCATTGCTCGAGCGCTGGCAGCCAGTCGCGCCATTGCGGCCCACGCATCCGCGCCACGCGCCCACCTTCCTGATCAATCAGGATCGGCAGATCGCGCCCGACCGCATCGCGCAACTCTGCGGTGAGCGCGCTCACCTGCGCGGGCGTGTCGATATTGCGCGCAAAGAGAATCGCGCCCCAGGGCTGGCTTGCCGCGAAAAACGCGCGTTCCGCCGCGCTCAGGCGCAGCCCCTCGCAGCCGAAAATGACCGCGCGCGGGGCAGGGGTCATCGGATCAGGACCGGGATGCAATCAACCTGCTGGTCGACAAGGGCCGAACAGAAGCGGCGCGCATCGCGCTCGTCTTCAAAGCCATGCGCGCGCAGGCGGAAGAAGACGGAGCCACCGCTATGTGCGGCCTCGATCACGCGCCCCCGGTCGTCCAGAAGCGGCGAGAAGCGATTTGCCAACTGGTCCCATGCTGCGCGTGCCGCAGCCTCATTGTCAAACGCCCCGAGCTGCACCAGCCGCGTGCCCGGTCCGATGCTGGCGGGGTCCACATCGACCGACCGCACCCCGCCCAGACCACTGGCAACTGTCGCCGCGAGCGATGCCGCAAGCGCATCGTCGTCGGGCGAGGCATCTGTGGCCCGGCCCGACTGCGCCGGGGCGGCAGCCGCCACGCGGCTCTCTTCCATGCGGCGCGTATCGCGCGCCTGCGGGCGCAGGGACGCGGCAACCGCACGCCGGGTCGGGTTATTGAGGCCCAGGGGCGTGCTCTCGACATCCCGCTGCAGCGCGGCTGGAATGGGCTGCGCTTCGAATTCCGCCTCGGGTTGGACTGTTTCCTCCTGCAAGCGCGCAGGTTGCAAGTCATCCTGCGCGAGTTCCACAGGCGGCGCGGCCAGCATGATCGTGTCACGTGGCGCGCTCTCGCTGGCGGCCGGAAGCTCATTCACCGAGAGGCCCTGATGCGCGGCCTGACGCCCGCCGGGGTTCTCGGGCGCGATGCGCGCCGGACCTTCCAATGCGCGCACGACCGGCACACCGGCGACATCGCGTTGCATCAGTTGCCACATCCAGCCGACAGTGCCCACGATCAGCGCAAGTGACAACACTGCCGCGAGCCCGTGCAAGACGGTGCGTGTCTGCGCGCTGCGCGGCTCTGGCGGCGGGGTTGAGGGGGCGGCTTTGCGCACTCTGCGCGGGCCTGCCGCCCGGCGCGGCGCGGCCTGTGGCGCAGGGTCGAATTCGGGTTCGGGCATGTCTTGCGGCAGTGGCTCGAAGGCTTGCGCGGGCGCAGGATGCGGCGGCACCTGAGATGTCCAGCCGCTGTCGGCAAATCTGGCATCTTCCGCCTGCCATGCGGTGAGGACAGGCTCGGGATGGTTGGAATACACCCGCTGCCGATCCCGCCCTGGCACCGGCTGACCACGATGTTGCGCCGAAAAAAATCTGCCTTCGCCCATATCTGCCTCGCGCGCGCCCTTTTGGGGGAGCCCCCCCGAAAGCCGCGTTGTCTGACCCGTCTGGCAAGGTGCCTGCTCGACACTGCCGCTCAATCCGGCGCGTTTCGCGCCTGTTTTATGACTTGCGGAACGCCCATCTGCGCGGGCGGTCCCATCCGTCTCGTTTAGCCTGCAGCGACGTGCTTTCTCAGCGCATTTCTTCCACAGGCTGAACCCCGAGGATAGCAAGCCCCGCCGAAATCGCAACGCCCGTCGCGCGGGCCAGCGCTATTTTTGCCGCAGTTGTTGCAACTGCGCCCTCCTGCACGAAGCGCAAGCCCGGCTCGTCATTGCCCCGGTTCCAGAGCCCATGAAGTTCTGCGGCCAGTTCAGAGAGATAGCCCGCGATGCGATGCGGCTCCTGCGTGCGTGCGGCCAGTTCCACCATCCTCGGCCATTCCGCGAGCTTGCGCATCAGCGCGAGCTCTGCCGGGTGGCTCAATTGTCCGAGATCCGCCTGCGCCAGCGCGGCATCGGTCACATCCACCCCCAGATCGGCTGCCTTGCGCAGCACCGAGCAGACCCGCGCATGGGCATATTGCACATAAAACACCGGGTTGTCCTTGGATTGCTCCAGCACTTTCGCGAAGTCGAAATCGAGCGTCGCATCGTTCTTGCGCGTGAGCATCACGAAGCGGGTCACATCCGCGCCCACCTCCTCGACCACATCGCGTAGTGTGACAAATGTGCCCGCGCGTTTCGACATCTTGAACGGCTCGCCATTCTTGTAGAGCTTCACAAGCTGGATCAGCTTGATCTCCAGCGGCACGCGCCCATTGGACAGCGCCGAGACCGCCGCTTTCATCCGTTTGACATAGCCGCCATGATCGGCGCCGAAAATGTCGATCAACAAGTCGTAGTCGCGCGATATCTTGTTGTAATGATAAGCGATATCGGGGGCGAAATAGGTCCAGCTGCCGTCGGATTTCTTGATCGGGCGATCCACGTCATCACCATGCGCGGTCGAGCGGAAGAGCGTCTGTTCACGCGGTTCCCAATCCTCGGGCGTCTTGCCTTTGGGCGGCTCCAGCGTGCCCGTGTAGATCAGTCCATGCGCGCGCAGCCGCTCGATGGCGGTCTCGATCTCGCCCGTGCCATAGAGCGCTTTTTCCGAAGAATAGACATCCATCCGAACGCCGAGCGCATCGAGATCCGCGCGGATCATCGCCATCATCCGTTCGGTCGCGAAATTGCGCACTGTCTCCAGCCAGACGGCTTCGGGCTGGTCCAGAAACTGATCACCGAATTCGGTCTTCAGCGCCTCTCCGACCTCGATCAGATACTCACCGGGATAGAGCCCCTTGGCGATTTCGGGCGACAGGCCATGTGCCTCGCGGTAGCGCTCATAGGCCGAACGCGCGAGCACATCGACCTGCGCACCGCCGTCGTTGATGTAATACTCCCGCGTAACGTCATAGCCCGCGAATGCGAGCAGGTTCGAGAGCGCATCGCCCACGACCGCGCCACGCGTATGGCCGACATGCATCGGCCCGGTCGGGTTGGCCGAGACGAACTCGACATTGACCCGCGCGCCCTTGCCCATCGCGGAGCGCCCGAAATCGAGACCAGCACCCAGCGCATGGGCGACGATGCCCTGCCAGCACACAGGTGCAAGCCGCAGGTTCAGAAAGCCCGGCCCCGCCACGTCCGCCGCGGCGATCCGCGCATCCTCGGTCAGCCTTGCGGCCAGCGCCTCCGCAATCTCGCGCGGCTTGAGGCCCGCAGGCTTCGCAAGCACCATCGCGGCATTCGTCGCCATATCCCCATGGGCCGCATCGCGCGGCGGCTCGACGGCCACTGCCGCGAAATCAAGCCCCTCGGGAAGCGCGCCTGCGCGCACCATCGCATCAAGCGAGGTCATGACCAGCGCGCGGATATCGGAAAACAGGTTCATTGTCTTGGCCTTTCGTGATCCCCTTGCCCTAAGCCGCAGCCGCGCAGTCGTCAATGCCCGCCCGCTGCTTGCGCCTGCCTCAAGAGCCGCTATGGTAGCGCCATCATCAAGCGGGGAAGGGGCGAGCGATGCGTTGGGGAATTCTCGGAGCGGCCAAGATCGCGCGCACGGATGTCGCGCCTGCCATGCAACTCGCGCGCGAGGCGGAACTCGTGGCGCTCGCCACCCGCGATCTCGACCGGGCCGCGCCTTTTGCGCAGCTTGTGCCCGGTCTGCGGGTCCATGACAGCTATGAGGCGCTGCTTGCAGACCCGGAGATTGACGCAATCTACATCCCGCTGCCCAATCACCTGCATGTCGATTGGTCGCTGCGCGCGGCACAGGCTGGCAAACATGTGCTCTGCGAAAAACCCATCGCGCTGGAAGCCGCCGAGATCGACGCGCTGATCGCCGCGCGCGACACGACGGGCAAACTGATCGCCGAAGCCTTCATGGTCGCCCATCACCCGCAATGGGCGCGCGTGCAGACCCTGCTCGCGGAAGGTGCGATCGGCCCGCTCGAGCATGTCGAGGGCTGCTTCACCTATACCAATCGCGACCTGAGCAATATCCGCCACAAGCCCGAGATGGGCGGCGGCGGTCTGCGCGATGTGGGTGTCTATCCCTGCATCACGACGCGGCTTGCCACCGGGCAGGAGCCCACTGGCCTGCGCGCGCAGATACGCCTGCAGAACGGTGTCGATATCTTCGCCCGTGTCTGGGCGGAGTTTCCGGGCTTCACGATGTCCTTCTATTGCGGGATGATGCAGACACGGCGGCAATACATGACCTTCCACGGACAAGACGGCTGGCTCCACCTGACCGCGCCCTTCAATGGCCCGGTCTATGGCGACACGGTGCTGGAATGGCAGCGCGACAGTGTGACCCGGATTGAGCGCTTCAATGCGATCAATCAATATGCGCTGATGATCGAAAATTTCGCCCGGACCGCCTCATCCGGCACCCCGTTTGCCTGCCCGCTGGAAGTCTCACGCGGCAATCAGGCCATGATCGACGCCATCTTCGCCAGCGCTGAGCCCTGATTTCATCTTTGCCCAAATATCCACGGGGATTTTCAAGGGGAGTGTGCTCCCCTTGAAGCAGGGAGTTTGAGGGGCGGCAGCCCCTCAAGCCACCCTCTCAGAGCGCCACACCCCGCCGCCCGGCGAGATCCGTGAAAAACTGCCAGGCCACCCGGCCCGAACGCGACCCGCGCGTTGCCTGCCACTCAATCGCCTCGGCGCGCAGCACTTCCGGCGCGATCTCCAGCGCATAGGCGGCGCAATAGCCCTCGATCATCGCCAGAAACTCATCCTGCCCGCAGGCGTGAAACCCCAGCCAGAGCCCGAAGCGATCAGACAGCGACACCTTCTCCTCCACTGCCTCGGAAGGCGAAATCGCCGAGCCGCGCTCATTCTCGATCATGTCGCGTGGCATCAGGTGGCGGCGGTTCGAGGTCGCATAGAGCACCACATTCGCAGGCCTCCCTTCGACCCCGCCATCGAGCACGGCCTTGAGCGATTTGTAATGCTGGTCGTCATGGCTAAAAGAGAGATCGTCGCAGAACAGGATGAACCGGGCCGCGCTGGCGCGCAGATGCGCGAGCAAGCGGCTGATCGAGGGCAGATCCTCGCGCTGGATCTCGACCAGTTTCAGCCCGCTGTCTGGCAGTTCCTCAAGCACATGCGCATGCACGGCCTTCACGAGCGAGGATTTCCCCATCCCCCGCGCGCCCCAGAGCAGGGCATTATTCGCAGCATGGCCGCGCGCAAATTGCCGCGTGTTCTCCAGGAGCGTGTCGCGCGCGCGGTCGATGCCGACCAGCAGATCGAGCGCCAAACGGCTGACATCTGCCACCGGAGCCAACCGGTCGGGCTCGGTTTGCCAGACAAATGCGCTTGCTGTGGTCAGATCCGGGGCAGGGGCCGCAGGGGGGGAGATACGCTCAAGCGCCTCGGCGATCCGGCGCAACAGATCCGCGTCGCCTGCGATCATTTCTCGCCTTCCAGCTCATCCTCGAAGACCGGATCGTCGTCATCGAGCAGACCCTCGCGGCGCAGCTCTTCATTGCGCTTCTTCTCGACCATGGCCACCAGCCGGATCGAGACCTCATAGAGCCCGTAGACCACGGCGAAGAGGATCACCTGCGTGATCACATCCGGCGGCGTGACCAATGCGGCGAGGGTCAGGATCCCGACCACGGCCCATTTGCGCCCCGAGCGCAGCCCCTCGGCCGAGACCAGCCCCGCTTTGCCCATCAGCGTCAAGAGAACCGGAAGCTGGAAACACAGCCCGAAAGCCACGATGAATTTGATCGTCAGGTTGAGATATTCCTGCGCCGAGCCCTGGAACACCACCGAAAGCGGTGCGGCGTCGGGCATGCCCTCGATCGCTTCCCCGCTTGCGCCAAATTGCTGAAAGCCCAGAAAGAAATTATAGGCGAGCGGCGTGACGATGTAGAAGGCGAAGCTCGCGCCCAAGAGGAACATCAGCGGCGAGGCCAGCAGAAAGGGCAGAAAGGCGTTTTTCTCAGAGCGGTAGAGCCCTGGTGCCACAAAGCGCCAGAGCTGTCCCG
>PXDM01000527.1 GCA_003565055.1 Paracoccaceae bacterium | reverse complement strand
TGCTGCGCGCGGTGAACGGGCTCAACCCCATCGTGCAGGGCGATGTGCTGGTCCATGATGGCAGTGGCCTCATCTCGGTCGCCAAGGCCGGACCCGCGCAGCTTCGCAAACTCAGGATGCGCCATGTCGCGATGGTCTTCCAGCAATTCGGCCTGCTGCCCTGGCGCTCGGTGCGCGAGAATGTGGGGCTGGGGCTGGAGCTTGCGGGCCTGTCGCGCAAAGCGCGCGCCGAAAAGGTCGAGGCGCAGCTCGAGCTTGTGGGCCTCACGCAATGGGCCGACCAGCCGGTGAGCGCGCTTTCGGGCGGCATGCAGCAACGCGTGGGCCTTGCGCGCGCCTTCGCCACCGAAGCCCCGATCCTGTTGATGGATGAGCCCTTCTCGGCGCTCGACCCCCTGATCCGCGCCCGGCTGCAGGATGAGCTGCTGGAGTTGCAGGCCCGGCTCAAACGCACAATCCTCTTTGTGAGCCATGATCTGGATGAGGCGTTCAAACTCGGCAACCGCATCGCCATTCTGGAGGGCGGGCGCATGATCCAATGCGGCACCCCGTCCGAGATCTTCGCGCGCCCCGCCAATGCCTATGTCGCTGATTTCGTGGCGAATATGAACCCGCTCGCTGTGCTGCGCGCGCGCGACGCGCTGCTAGACACCCCCGGCCCCGCGCCGAGCCGCACAGTCGAGATCGACACGCCCATCCGCGCTGTGATGGCCGCGATGGACGCGCAGCATGACCGGCTTGGCGTGACCGAAGCCGGGCAAGTGGTCGGTCAGGTCTCCCGCGCCTCCGTCATGGCCGCACTCGTCGCGCGCCGGGCGGGCGTATAGCCCGCCTGCGCACTCAGCGCAGGCCGAATTCCACACCGGGCATCGGCACAACCGGGCCAATGCGGTCTTTCAGCCAGCAATCGCGCTGCGCGCGCAGATAGGCAAAACCTGCGCAACGCGGCTCTGTCGCACAGGCCAGCAGGCAATCCGTATAGCCGCTCTCGCGCAGGCGCAGGAAATCCCCGCCCGGCGCGTCGCGATCCGTCTCGATCCGAAAACCCGCATCGAGAACCGACTGCGCCAAGGGTCGCGCAACGCCGGAAATCGCGTCAGCATTCGTGACCAGAACCCGCGCATCCGATTTCAGGAAACACGCATTGTGACGTCTATTGAAAGTGAAAGCGTGACACTGGGGATCACCCACACAGGCGCCTGAGCAGCCCTCCAGCGATTGCCCCCTCAAAAACGCATAATCGAAGCCCACGACGTCCCGCTCTGGCATCAGCACCATCGGGCGCGCGGACTCTGTGGCGTCCGGGGCGGCGGCGCCTGAACAGAAAACAGGCACAATGCTTGTGGCAATATCCTCGACCACATCCGGCAAGGGCCGCGCCGAGCCCGCGTCGGGCGCGAGCGTGAAGGCGATCCCGCGCTCTCGCAAAAACGCCTGCGCGACATCGGGCGCAATCGCGAAATTCACATTCTGCGCGAAACTCTCGCGTAAGACGCCGACAGCGACACCGATCAGACGCCCCGCGTCATCGAGCACCGGCCCACCGGAATTGCCCGGCTGAACGGGGGCAGAAATCTGGATCAACCCATCCCCCGCGCCAAAGCCATCGCGCGCATTCACCGAGCCGCTCGTGACCCGCAGCGACGCCGAGAGCAGATCCGCCATCGGATAGCCGAGCACATGCGCGCCTTCGGCCAGACGCGGCGGCGTTGCCCGAAACTGAATGATCGCCCCCGCATGCGGTTGCGCCAGTCGCAACAAGGCCAGATCGCTCGCAGGATCGCGCAGGATATCCTGCACATCCCCATGCCCAACCACATTTACCGCTTCGCAGTCTTCAACGACATGGTTATTGGTCATCACCCAGATCGGATTAACGAAAAACCCGGACCCAGCGCTCTGCCCCAACGCAGCCTGCACACCAATGATCCCGACACCAAGAGCGCCGATCACAGACCGGAAAAATGCGCGCGACACTCTCGATTTCATCTTTGCACAAATATCCAATACAGCGCCTGCTTCCTGTCAGGGCGATCGCGCCTAATGCGCCCAATCCGGCTTGCGCTTCTCCAGAAAGGCCGTGATCCCCTCATTCGTGTCGCGCCAGAGCATGTTCTCCACCATCACCGCGCCCGCGTAATCATAGGCGTCAGCAAGCCCCATCTCCGCCTGCTGGTAGAAAGCCTGCTTGCCGATCCGCACGGCCGAGGACAGCTTTTCCGCCACCATCTGCGCCAGCGCCTGCGCTTCGGCCTCCAGCGCCTGCATCGGCACGACCCGGTTGACGAGCCCCAGTTCCTGCGCCCGCGCGGCATCAATGAATTGCCCCGTCGTGAGCAATTCAAAGGCCATCTTGCGCGGGATATTGCGGCTCAGCGCCACCATCGGGGTTGAACAAAAGAGGCCGATATTCACCCCATTCACGCCAAACCGCGTGCCCTCTGCGGCCACGGCCATGTCGCAGGAGGCCACGAGCTGACAGCCCGCCGCCGTGGCAATGCCATGCACTTCGGCAATCACGGGTTGCGGCAGCGCGGGGATCATCTGCATCACCTCCGCGCAGCGCCCGAAGAGATCCGCGAAATACGCAGCCCCCCCATCCTGCGCTGCGCGCCCCGCCTGCATCTCGCCCAGATCATGACCCGCACAGAACGCCTTGCCCGCGCCAGCGAGGATCACCGCCTTGATCGACGCATCCTCCCCGATCCGCATCAACTGCGCCCGCAAAGCCGCCAGAATCGCGTCGGACAAGGCGTTGAGTTTCGCGGGGCGGTTCATCACAAGCCGCGCCACCCCTGCCGTAACGTCACATTGCACAAGTGCTGCATCCATCTTGCAAATCCTCCCTGTTTGGCCCGAGTTTACGGAAATGCCGCCATGACGCAAATTCAAATCGGGGACGAGAGCAATGCAAATGACCCGCGCCGAACTCGATGAGTTTCTGCAAACCGAATTTCCGCAAGTCGCGGGCATGTTCGCGATCGACGATCTGGTACCGATGCGCATCACAGTGCGGCTCTTGCAGGATGCCCGCCATCTGCGCCCCGGTGGCACTGTCTCGGGGCCTGCGATGTTCGGGCTGGCCGATGTGTCGGTCTATCTCGCGATCATGGCGATGATCGGCCCCAAGGGCCTGAGCGTCACCACCAGTTGCGCCATGGATTTCATGCGCAAACCTGCGGCCGGCGTCGATCTGATCTGCCACACGCGCCTGCTCAAGCTGGGGCGCGTGCTGGCGGTGGGCGATTGCCTGCTCTATTCCGAAGGCCGCGAGGATCCGGTCGCCCGCGCCTCGATGACCTATTCGATCCCGCCCGAGCGCTGAGAAAACCTGCGCTCTGCCCCGCACGTGGTAGGCTCCCCACTCGCGCATCGCCACCCCTCTGCGCGCAAGGCCGCGAGGGCTGCGCGGAACGCGCAGACCGACAGGGCGGGGGGGTGGGGCGCCGGGCGCGCAGAGGGGTGGCGACTTCCCCCATCCGCGCGCAGATGCTACCACGCCCGCGACCCAGACCGAGGATCCGCCCATGACCCCTGCCGCCCGCCATCAGGCCGCCATCGAGATCCTCGACCGTGTTCTCGCCGGGACGCCCGCCGAACAGGCCCTCACCGGATGGGCCCGCGCCGCGCGCTATGCCGGGGCCAAGGACCGCGCCGCAATCCGCGATCTCGTCTTTGACGCGCTGCGCTGCCTGCGCTCCTTCGCCCATCTCGGCGGGGCGCAGACTGGACGCGGTCTGATCCTCGGGCTCCTGCGCGCTGCAAATATCGACCCGGACACGATTTTCACCGCCCAGGGCTACGGCCCGCCCGCCCTCACAGAGCTTGAGCGCGGCTATCAGCCCCCTGCCATGCCAGAGGCCATAGCGCTCGATTGCCCCGACTGGCTTCTGCCGGCCTTCCGCGACAGCCTCGGCCTTGAGACCGCGCGCATCCTTCAGACCATGCGCCACCGCGCGCCGGTCTTCCTGCGTGTCAACACCGCCCGCACCGACATCACGCAGGCGCGCGACCTGCTCGCCCGGGACCAGATCGAGGCCCGGCCCCACCCGCTCACCCCGACTGCGCTGGAAGTGACGGGCAATGCCCGCACCGTGCAGCGCAGCGCCGCCTATCTGCAAGGGCTGGTGGAATTGCAGGACGCGGCCTCGCAGGCCGTGATCGGCGCATTGCCCGACCCGCGCGGGCAGCGCGTGCTCGACTATTGCGCGGGCGGCGGGGGCAAAGCCCTCGCGCTCGCGGCGCGCGGGGCGCATGTGACCGCGCATGACGCAGCGCCCGCGCGGATGAAGGACCTCCCCGAGCGCGCCCGCCGCGCAGGGGTTGAAATCGAGCGCTCCGAGCGACCGCAAGGCCAGTTCGATCTCGTCCTCGCCGATGTGCCCTGCTCGGGCTCCGGCAGTTGGCGCCGCACACCCGCCGCGAAATGGTCCCTCACCGTCGAACGGCTTGCGCAGTTGCGCCAGACCCAAGCCGAAATCCTCGACAATCTCCGCGCGCATGTCGCACCGGGCGGCTGCCTCGCCTATGTGACCTGCTCTCTCTTGCGCAGTGAAAACGCGGCGCAAATCGAGGACCTGGTCCTGCGCGCGCCTGAGTTTCATTGCGTGGCAGAACACCAATTCACGCCTCTGGACGGCGGCGATGGGCTCTATCTGGCGATTTTGGGCAAAAAACCGCCGGGCGGCGCGTGAAATCAACTCAGAGTTGCGAAGCGTGGCGCTCATGATATGCCTGTCATTAACCTGTGGTTAACCCTCGCCTGCGATACCTGCGGCAATCCCCTATTGAGGTTCAGTCGTGCCGTTCATGTCCATCCTCGCGCCCTTGCGATCGATCCTCCCTGTGGCTCTGACGTTCAAACAACGTCACATCTCTGTCGCTTTCACAATCGGCGTCCTGCTGTTGATTGCGGGCATGCTGATATCACACGACGCGCTGGGCGCGATCATTCTGACGGCAGGGGCCAGCATTCTGACCATGGCGGCTCTGGCCTTTGGCCTGCAACGCCTGATCTGGACGATCTATGCGCGCGACATTGACCGGACGCGCCGAATGTTGGCCTTTTCTCCGACAGCCTGTCTGATGACAGACACGAAAACCGGTATCGTCTTCTGGGCCAATGACGCAGCGCGCGAGACGCTCGATATTGCCGCCGGAGACCCGGTCGGACATATCTTCACCGGGCTGAGCGCCGACCCGGACGCGCTTGCAACGCGCCTGCAGGATCGCGCGCTGGACGAAGGCACGGCCGTCCATCACAACAAGCTGCAAGCCGAGGAACGGCGCTACGAACTGATCCCTGTCAGCATCTATGCCGTGCTCTGGAAAATTGATGTCACTGACCTGCGCGACAGTCGCGACTCGATCCCGCTCGATCTGGCCCAACTGTCGGATGATGGGGAAATCCGCTATGCCTCACCCGCCTTGCGCGAGGCACTCAAACAGTCCGGGCAAAGCACCGCGCAGCTTTCAGCGGCAGATTTGCCGGATCCTGGCCGGATTGCCAGCTTCGATACTGGCCCGCTGCCCACAGAGCGATCATTTCTGAGGCTGCGCACACATCAAGAGCACGAAGACACATTGCTCTTCTTGCCTGTGGACGGGCTTGCAGCGCAGACCGCATCTGCCGATCAGACCCGGATTGACACTCTCGACATGATGCCTGTCGCCGTCGCCCATATCAGTCCCGAAGGGCATTTCACCTATCTCAATCAGGAAGCACGCCGTCTGCTGCGGATGAAACAAGCCGATGGCGCGCATATCAGTGACACTCTCGAAGGATTGGGGCGTCCTGTCATGGAATGGCTGTCGGATGTCGCAACAGGACGTCTGACACGCGCGACCGAGGTCCTGCGCCTGAACCGCGATGAAAGTGAAACCTATCTCAAGGTCGTTCTGACGAACTCTTGCCGTCCGGACGAAACTGACGTGGTGGCTGTCCTGAGCGATGTGACCGAGTTGAAATCACTGGAAGCGAAATTCACGCAAAGCCAGAAAATGCAGGCCATCGGGCAGTTGGCCGGCGGCGTCGCGCATGATTTCAACAACTTGCTGACCGCAATTTCGGGACATTGCGACCTGCTTCTGCTGCGCCATGATCGCAGCGATCTCGACTATCCCGACCTCATGCAGATCCAGCAAAACACCAACCGCGCCGCGGCCCTGGTGCGCCAGCTTCTGGCCTTGTCACGTCAGCAGACGCTGAAATTCGTAACTCTCGATCTTCAAGAGACGATGAGTGACGTCATCCATCTGCTCAACAGACTGGTCGGAGAGAAAATCACCCTCACGCTGCGCCATGGTGAAGACGTCGCCCCGATCCGCTCGGACAAACGCCAATTCGAACAGATCCTGATGAATCTTGTGGTCAACGCCCGCGACGCAATGCCGATGGGCGGCGAAATCCGCATTGAAACCGAAGCATTGTCGCTTCCGACCGGCTCTGTCCGCGACGGCGTACATATTCCCGCCGGGGATTACACGATCATCCATATCGCGGATGATGGAACCGGGATCCCGCAGAATCTGATTGAAAAGGTCTTCGACCCGTTTTTCACAACAAAGCGCCAGGGCGAAGGCACAGGGCTCGGCCTCTCGACGGTCTATGGGATTGTAAAGCAGACAGGGGGCTATATTTTCATCACAAGTGAAGAAGGCGTCGGGACGACCTTCAGCTTGTATTTCACCGCGCAAGAGCATGAACAACAAGAGCGACTCGTTGTAAATCATGGTCGGGTCGAGACCCCGGTTTCCAAAGGGCAGCGTGCACTGATCCTTCTGGTCGAAGACGAAGCGCCTGTGCGCTCCTTTGCGGCCCGCGCCCTTGAGCTTCAAGGCCACCGCGTAATAGAGGCCGATTGTGGCGAAGCCGCACTGGAAATTCTTGAAAACCCGGAGATCCGTCCGGATTTCTTCGTGACCGACGTGATCATGCCCGGCCTTGACGGGCCCAGTTGGGTCTCTCAGATCCGCGACCGCTTTCCTGATACGCCTGTCCTGTTCATGTCCGGCTATTCCGAAGACAGCCGCGTCGCCGCACAGTCGCGCATCAGCAATGCTGTGTTTCTTGGAAAGCCCTTTTCGCTCGCTGAATTCATAACAACCGTGGACACGCAACTGCAGCGTCAATCTGAAGCCGCATGAGGACCGCACCCGAGGCGCAGGAAGCTGCGCGCCCACCGCTTCACGCTTATTGAAAAGTTACGGTGGATAGACCGAGCGATGCAGGCAAGTGGGTAACGGGGTGTGAGAAGGCGGCGTATCGTTGCGAATGTCCAAGCCTGCCATAACTCCCAAGAGGAATGATACGCCCTGGAGCCAAGGGAGCGTTGGTCGAAAATCAGCGATGGCACAGCGCCAAACGGTCGCTTCCGCCAGACGTTCAGGTCCTCATCGCGCAGCTCAGCCACGCGCCCTGTGCCCGCCCACGCTCCGATGCCATCGCGCATAACATCTGGGCACGATAGCATCCGGTGTGTCGGATCGTGTCTTCTGTCACGCGATCCGCCGGAACAACTGGCCCGATCTTCCGCCACGACCTCCAATCTCTCTGCCGAACCGTGCAAATTTCGTTGCCACATGACAGTTATCCCCAGATTTCTCCATGCCGCGTAAATTTTTCCTTTACAGCCGCATTGTTTGACCACACCATATCTTGTAAGCGCACACGAAGAGGCGCGTAGCTATAGCGATCTCACGCTGCGTCTTGGGGATCAGGACACGGCCAACGCAAAGAGGCGGGTATGTCAGCAGTCGAGTTCTATCTTTCCTCCGAAAGCCTTCATCCGATCGACATGGTCGAGACCTTGGCCGAACATCACGCCTGGGACTTCGACCGCATGAACGAAGACCAGATCGCCATGGCGGTCGAAGGGCAATGGCGCACCTATTCGGTGACCCTGGCGCTGGATCCCTATGACAACATGCTGCGTCTGGTCTGCACGTTCGAGATGGACCCGCCCGAAGGCGCGATGGCCGCGCTTTATGAAACGCTCAGCCACGCGAATGATATGGTCTGGTCGGGCGCGTTCAGCTTCTGGGACAGCCAGCGGCTGATGGTCTGGCGCTATGGTCTGCTGCTGAGCGAAGACCAGCCCGCCGGGATCGACCAGATCGAGCGCATGATCCGCACGGCCATCACCGCCGCAGAGCGCTTCTATCCGGCATTCCAGCTTGTCGCCTGGGCGGATCATTCACCCGAAGCTGCCTTGCGCCTCGCGCTGGCCGAGGCGGTTGGCCGCGCATGAACACACACCCCTCTTGACCCCTGTGCGCTGCAGCGCAACAACTGAGTGAGAGGTCAGGCAACGGGGGCAAGATGAATCTCGACAGGATCGCCGCGCAGGGCATGATATTGCTTGGCTGCGGCAAGATGGGGTCGGCCATGCTCGCGGGGTGGCTGTCGGCGGGGCTTCCCGCTGCTGCCATCCATGTAATTGAGCCGCATCCCTCTGAATGGTTGCGCGCTTCCGGCGTGCATCTGAACGGCCCTCTGCCCGCTGCACCTGCGGTCGCCCTGCTCGCGGTCAAACCGCAGATGATGGGTGCCGCGCTGCCGGAATTGCAGGATCTGGGCGGGGGCGGCACGCTCTTCATCTCAATTGCTGCGGGCACCAGCCTCGCGCAGCTTGGCGCGACGCTGGGCGCACAGACGCCCATCATCCGCGCCATGCCCAACCCCCCCGCCGCGGTCGGGGCCGGGATCACAGCGCTGATCGGCAATGCACAGGCGACCGCAGATGACCTCAAGCTCGCGGAATCACTGCTTGCCGTGGTCGGCGCGACGGTCCGGCTCGACCATGAAGCGCAGATGGACGCGGTCACGGGCCTGTCGGGCTCCGGCCCGGCCTATGTCTTCCACATGATCGAAGCCATGGCCGCCGCTGGCGAGGCGCAGGGCCTCGCGCCGGATCTCGCCATGACGCTGGCCCGCGCCACGGTCATCGGGGCCGGACAACTCGCCGCGCAGTCGGAAGACAGCGCCGCGCAATTGCGCATCAATGTCACCAGCCCCAAGGGCACGACCGCTGCGGGGCTCGACGTGTTGATGCCAGATCTGACCCCGTTGATGACGCGCACCATCGCCGCTGCCGCAGAACGCTCGCAGGAACTGTCGAAATGACCGATCCGATCAGCTTCGACGATTTCCTGCAGGTCGATATTCGTGCAGGCCGCGTGATCCGCGCTGAGCCCTTCCCCGAGGCACGCAAACCCGCGATCAAACTCTGGATCGACTTCGGCCCCGAGATCGGCGAAAAAAAATCCTCCGCCCAGATCACCGCACTTTACACACCCGAAGCATTGATCGGGCGACAAGTCATGGCGGTGGTGAATTTCCCAGCCCGCCAGATCGGGCCGTTCCGCTCGGAAGTGCTGGTGCTCGGCGCCTCCGACGCGCAGGGGCGCATCTCGCTGCTCGCACCGGATCACGACGTGCCCTGCGGCGCGCGGATGCATTGAAAAGGCAAAGCCATGGAACTCTTCATCACGCGCCCGCTGCCCGATAAAGTGCTTGCCCATGCGCGTGCGCATTTCAACGTGACCCTGCGCGAACAGACCACGCCGCTGAAAAAGGGCGAAATGCGTGCGGCGCTTGTGCTTTATGATGTGGTGATCCCGACGCTCGGCGATCTGTTCAGTGCCGAGGTCTTCGAGGGCATGGCGGATTCGCGCTGCCGGTTGCTCGCGAATTTCGGCGTGGGCTACAATCACATCGACGTGGGGGCTGCCCGCGCCGCCGGGATTTCCGTGACCAACACCCCCGGTGCGGTGACCGAAGCGACGGCCGATATCGCACTGATGCTGATGTTGATGAGCGCGCGCCGCGCCTCCGAGGGCGAGCGTCTGGTGCGTGCAGGCAAATGGACCGGCTGGCACCCGACGCAAATGCTGGGCCTGCATCTGGGCGGCAAGACCTGCGGCATCGTGGGCATGGGGCGGATCGGTCAGGCCATTGCGCGGCGCGCACATTTCGGGCTGGGCATGAAGGTGATCTACCATTCGCGCAGCCCCAAGCCGCTCGATTTCCCGGCGGAGCAGGTCGCGGATCTCGAAAGCCTCTGCGCCGCCTCCGATTGCGTCGTCCTCGCTGTGCCCGGCGGCCCCGAGACGCGCCACCTGATCGGCCCGGACGCGCTGGCCGCGATGCGCGCGCATGCGCATCTGATCAATATCGCACGCGGGGATGTCGTCGACGAGGCCGCGCTGATCGCCGCGCTGGAACTCGGCCAGATCGGTGGCGCGGGGCTCGATGTCTATGAGCATGAACCCACTGTGCCCGAGGTCTTGCGCAAGATGGATAATGTGACGCTCCTGCCGCATCTGGGCACGGCGGCGCTCGATGTGCGCGAGGAAATGGGGATGATGGCCGTGGAAAACGCCGTCGCCTATCGCGAGGGGCGCGAGCTGCACAACCCTGTGTGAACGCACTTCTGCCGAACCGGTGCCATCACAACCTCCCACGGGACCGTGACTTGCCATTCCATAGCGCGCGGGTCACATCTTGCGGTAATCAGGCAATATGAGAGCAAAGATATGAGCAGCACCCCCCTGTCCCGTCGTTATCTTCTGTCTTCTGGCGCGTTGGCGCTTGGCACATTGGCCATGCCCGCTGTGTTGCGCGCCGAAGGTCTCGCTGATTATGAGCGCGAAGCCCCGGCCGAAACGGTGCGACGCAATGTCATGGGCTTCACGCTGCACGACTGGCAGGATCACTTCTCGCATCTGCGGCGCGGTGCGATCCTTTGCGACACGCAATCGCGCGCAGTACATTACTGGTCCGAGGATGAAGCGACATATCTCGCTTATCCCTCCTCCGTGCCCATGACCGAAGAATTCACCCGGCGCGGCATGACGGAAGTGACCCTGAAGCGGCATATGCCGACATGGATCCCGACACCCAATATGCGCGAACGTGACCCGTCGCTGCCCGAGCGTGTCGAGGGCGGTGATCCCAAAAACCCGATGGGCACGCGCGCGATGAATCTCAGTTGGCAATATTACCGTGTCCACGGAATCGACAATCCTGCCAAGGTCGGGCGGCGCGCCTCAAACGGGTGTTTTGGCTTGATGAATGCCCATGTCGAAGAGCTTTACGAACTCGTCGAGGTCGGCACGCAGGTCCGCGTGATCTGATTTCCGCGTAAAATCTGGCATCAACTGTCAAATTTGGTGCCGCAGAGCCACAGAAACGTCGCGACCCACAGGCTCGTGACTTGATTTACGCTGCGATCCTGACACATATGGCGTAACGAATACGTTAAATGTGGGGATTTGTGCGATGACCAAGTCATCTCTGTCGCGTCGCGCCCTTCTGGGTGCCGGAGCAATGACGCTGGGGAGCTTTGCCATGCCTGCCGTGCTGCGGGCTCAGGCGGATTTCGAAGCCGAGACCAATGTGCGCACGACGACGCGGCGCAATGTGATGGGGTTTCGCAATCACAAGTGGGAGGATCATTTCTCGAACCTGCGCAATGGTGCGATCCTGTGCGACACCTATTCGCGCGCGCTGCACTACTGGTCCGAGGATGGGCAGGTCAATCTCTCCTACCCGTGCTCTGTGCCCATGACCGAGGAATTCACGCGGCGTGGGACGACTTCGATCACACTGCTGCGCTACCAGCCCACATGGATTCCGACGCCCAACATGCGCCAGCGCGACCCATCCCTGCCCGAGCGCGTGGAAGGCGGCGACCCGACCAACCCGCTGGGGACGCGCGCGATGAACCTTGGCTGGCAATATTACCGCATCCACGGCATCGACAACCCTGCCAAGATCGGGCGGCGCGCGTCGAATGGCTGTTTTGGGTTGATGAACCCGCATGTCGAATATCTCTATGAGCTGGTCAAGGTCGGCACCCAGGTCCGCGTGATTTGAAAAACGATTTCACAGAATGAAAAAAGCCCCGGTCGTGACCGGGGCTTTTTTCGTAACTGCCGCGGCTCACTCCATCCTTGAGCGGATCATGCCCACGATGTCATAGGTCTGCGCCAGAATCGGCGCGGCGATCGCATCGGCGCGGGCGGCCCCTTCGCCAAGCACGCGGTCGATCTCGGCCACGTCTTGCATCAGGCGACGCATCTCGGCGTTCAGCGGCGCAAGTTTCTCGACCGCCAGTTCCGCCAGCGCGGGTTTGAACGCCCCGAACCCCTGCCCGCCATGCGTGGCAATCACGGCCTCAGGCGTCATATCCGCGAGGGCGGCGTAGATATTGACCAGATTACGCGCCTCGGCCCGGCCCTCCAGCCCGTCGAGCGTCTCGGGCAAGGGTTCCGGGTCGGTGCGCGCCTTGCGGATCTTCTGAGCGATGGCATCCGCGTCATCAGTCAGGTTGATCCGCGACTGGTCGGACGGGTCGGATTTCGACATTTTCTTCGTCCCGTCACGCAAGCTCATCACGCGGGTCGCGGCTCCTTCGATCACGGGCTCGACCACAGGGAAGAAATCCACGCCGAAATCATGGTTGAACTTGATCGCAATGTCGCGCGTTAATTCCAGATGCTGTTTCTGATCCTCGCCCACAGGCACATGGGTCGCGTGATAGGCCAGAATATCGGCGGCCATCAGATTGGGATAGGCGAACAGCCCGACCGAGGCTTCCTCGGCGTGCTTCCCCGCCTTGTCCTTGAACTGCGTCATCCGCCGCAGCCAGCCCATCCGCGCCACGCAGTTGAATATCCACGCGAGTTGCGCATGGGCGGCGACCTGCGACTGGTTGAACAGGATCGAGCGCGCGGGGTCCAGCCCCGCTGCGATATAGCCCGCCGCCAGCTCGCGCGTCGCGTGGCGCAGCTTGTCGGGGTCTTGCCAGACCGTGATCGCGTGCAGATCGACCATGCAATAGATCGTCTCGATCCCTTCATCCTGCGCGGCGACAAAGCGCTTGATCGCGCCCAGATAATTGCCCAGCGTGAGGCCGCCAGAGGGCTGGATGCCCGAAAAGATGCGTTTCGGGAAAGTCTTGGCGGGCGCGTCGGACATCTCGCGGGCTCCTGTCTGGAAAAGGCGGTCGCGCTGCATTAGCCTTGGGGCCTGACAAGGTCAACTCAGGGCAAGCGGCCAAGATGACAGACGCGCGCGCACGCATCCTCAATCCGCTGCCCTTCGCGGTCTGGCTTCTGGTCATCGCGATTGCCAGTGTCGAGCTGGTGCTCTGGGCAGGCGCGCATGGGCTGGTGAACTGGGCCGGAAGTGCAGGCTGGCGCGCGCAGGCGCTGGTGCTGGCGGGGATCACGCCCGAGCTGCAAGACTGGATGATCGAGACGCGCCAGACCCCGCCCGAGCATCTGCTGCGCTATCTCGCCTACGGCTTTGTCCATCTCGGCCCGGCGCAGGCGGGGCTGGTGGTGGTGATCACGGCGGCCCTCGGCAAGGTCTGCGCGGAAGCTTTGGGATCAGCGCGGGTGCTCGCGGTGCTGGCGCTGTCGCAGATCGCAGGCGGGCTGGCCTTCGGGCTGTTGGCGGATCCCGGCACATGGCTGATCGGGGGCTATCCGCTGATCTTCGCGCTCGCCGGCTGCTATGCGGGGGTCGTCTGGCATGGCGAAGGGGTGCTGCGCGCCCGGATCACAGCGCTGGGGTTGGTGTTCGTGCTGATCGGCGCGCGGCTGGCACTCGCGCTGATCGTGGGCGGCGGGACGGACTGGGTGGCGGATCTCGTGGCCTGCGTGACAGGCTACGCGCTGGGGCGCGTGCTACGCCCCGGCGTCATCCGCCGCTTTCGACGCGCGTGAGCGCTTGAGCGCCGTGCGCAACTCGCCCAGATTCATCGCACCAATCGCCTGCGCGACGCTAAGGTAGACCGCCGCGCCGCCAAGGATCAGCGCCAGAAGCGCCAGATAACGCAGCCCCGATTGCACGAGCATCCCCGCGAGCATGAGATGCAGCCCATGCAGCGCGCCCCCCATGAGCACAGCCGCCAGCACGATCCGCCACAACCGCCGCTTGAGCTGCGCATCAAGCTGCGCCGCCTGCCCAATGTCGCGCGAGCCCGCCCAGAGCTGCCAGACCATCACCCAGGCCGCCAGCGTCGTCGCCAAGGCGGCCGCGACAAAGCCGATGACCGGCATCAGCCCGATGGCGACAAGCGCATTCACCACCATTGAGACAAGCGCGTATTTGAACGGGCGTTTGGTGTCATGGCGGGCGTAATAGAGCGGCTGCAGCACCTTGTGGAGCACGAAGGCCGGAAGCCCGAGCGCATAGACCGCGAGCGCAAGCGCAGTCGCTTGCGTGTCCGTCGCTGTCCAGACGCCGCGCCCGAAGAGCACCTCGATAATCGGGCTTGCGATCACCACCAGCGCGACAGCCGAAGGCAGCGTCAGAAAGAGCGAAAACTCCAGCCCCCTGTTGAAACTGTGCTGGCCCGCGCCCGCGTCGCCCGCGCGCAGCCGCCGCGAGAGTTCCGGCAGCAGCACGACGCCGACCGCGATCCCCACCACGCCCAGCGGCAGCTGATAGAGCCGGTCGGCATAGGACAGCCAGGACACCGCGTTTTCGGTGAAACTCGCGACCTGCCGCCCTACGATCAGGTTGATCTGCACCACCCCGCCCGCGAGCAACGCCGGGGCCGCGATGATCGCCAGCCGCTTCAATTCCGGTGTCAGGCGGGGCCGCCGGAAGCGCATCGCGAAGCCTGCGCGCTGCACGGCGATCCAGAGCACGGCAAGCTGCACGACGCCGGCGATTGGCACCGCCCATGCGAGCGTCAACCCCATGGGCCAGCCTGCGCGATCCGCGAGCAACATCGCCGCGACAAAGACCACGTTCAGCAGTACCGGCGCGGCGGCAGCAGCGGTGAAGCGGCCAACCGCGTTCAGCATCCCGGACAGAAGCGCTGTCAGCGAAATGAAGAAGATATAGGGAAAGGCCACGCGCCCGAAGACCACGGCCATGTCGAAACGGTCATCCTGCGCGAAGCCTGCCGCCATGGCCCAGACGAGGAAGGGCATTGCAATCACAGCAAGCGTGGAAAACACCAAGAGAACCGCGGCCATACCCCAGAAGGCATCGCGCGCGAAGCTCTCGGCATCCTCGCCTGCTTCGTGCTTCTTGGCGAAGAGCGGGACAAAGGCAAAGTTGAACGCGCCTTCGGCGAAGAAGCGGCGGAACATGTTGGGCAGCGAGAAGGCCACGAAAAAGGCATCCGTCACCGGCCCCGCCCCGAGATAGGCCGCCATCATGACGTCGCGCGCGAAGCCGAAGACGCGGCTGAGCAGCGTCCATAGCCCCACGGTCAGGAACCCCGCCACCAGCCGGATGCGGGCCATCAGCGTGCCGCCCGTTCAGCCCCTGCGGCAATCGCGGCGCGCAGTTTCTTTTCCAGCGCGTCCTGGCGGGATTTGGAATGCAGTTTCAGTCCGAACATGTCTTTCACATAAAACGTATCGACGGCCTGCACGCCATAAGTCGCAATCACCGCGCTGGCAATATAGACATTCGCATCCGCGAAACTGCGCGCCAGATCATAGAGCAGGCCGGGACGGTCGCGGGTGTCCACTTCGATGATCGTGTAGACCTCAGAGCCCTCATTGTCGAAACTGATCGAGGTCGGCACACGGAAGGCGCGCTCGCGTTTCTTGACCCTGTCGCGGTCCACCAGCGCTTCCGAGGCCACCACTTCGCCCTTCAGCGTCCGCTCGATCATCGTGCGCAGGCGCGGCAGGCGGTTGTCTTCATAGGGATGGCCCTCGGCGTCCTGAATCCAGAACACCGCCGTCGCGAAGCCGTCCTTGGTCGTGTAGCTGCGCGCATCGACGATATTCGCACCCACCAGTGCCAAAGCGCCTGCAAACCGCGCAAAAATGCCGGGATGATCCGACAGCACGAAACAGGCCCGCGTCGCGTCACGGTCATGGTCCTGATGCAGATCAGTGCGGATTTCATCGGCGGAAATGCCTTGCAGCAGATCGGCGAAGACGCGGTGCGTATCCGTCGGCAGGCCCTGCCAGTAGGGATCGAAATGCCGTGCAATCTCGGCGCGTTGGGCCGCGCGCGGCCATGTGTCGAGTGCCGCGCGCAGGGCGCGCTTGGCCTCATGCGTGCGGTTCTCGCGGTTGAGCGCCTCCAGCCCGGTTTCCAGCGCGGTGGCGGTCTCGTGGTAGAGCGTGCGCAAAAGCTGCGCCTTCCAGTTGTTCCAGGTGCCCGGCCCGACGCCGCGAATGTCGCAGACTGTGAGCACTGTGAGCAGGTCCAGACGGTCACGGCTCTTCACCAGTTTGGCGAAATCGCGCAGGGTGCGCGGGTCCGAGATATCGCGTTTCTGCGCGGTGTCAGCCATCAGCAGATGATAGCGCACCAGCCATTCGACAGTCTCGCATTCGGCCTTTTTCAGCCCCAGACGCGGCGCGACCCGGCGCGCGATCTGCGCGCCGAGCACCGAATGATCCTCGGGCCGCCCCTTGCCGATGTCATGCATCAGCAGCGCCACATAGAGCACCCGGCGGTTCACCCCGTCTTTCAGAATCCGCGAGGCGATCGGCAGTTCCTCGACCAGTTCTTCGCGCTCGATCTGGGCCAGTGTGCTGATGCATTGGATCGTATGCTCATCGACCGTGTAGTGGTGATAGACGTTGAATTGCATCATCGCCACGATGGGCTCGAATTCAGGGATGAACGCCCCGAGCACACCAAGCTCGTTCATGCGCCGCAGCGCGCGTTCGGGATTGGCATGTTTGAGCATCATGCGCAGGAAAATCTTGCGCGCTTCGGGATCGTTGCGCATCGGCTCGTCGATCAGATGCAGATTGGCCGCGACGAGACGCATCGCATTCGGATGCAGCAGATAGCCCGTGCTCAGCCCGTCCTCGAACAACCGCAGGATATTGAGCGGATCACGAAAGAGCGTGTCCGGGTCTTCGACATCGAGCCGGTTCTGGACGACTTTAAAACCGTCGCGCATCTTCTTGCGTTTGTTCAGCAAATTGCGCAGGAGCGGCTCGCGCTTGACATGGCGCGCTTCGAGCTCTGTCAGGAAAATCCGCGTGAGTTCGCCCACATGGGTCGCGTGGCGGAAATAATCCTGCATGAAATGCTCGACCCCGCGCCGCCCGCTGTGATCATGGTATTCCATCCGCTCGGCCACGCCGACTTGCAGATCGAAGGTCAGTTGCTCGACCGCCCGTCCTGCGATGTGATGCATGTGACAGCGCACGGCCCAGAGAAAGGTCTCGGCCCGGCGGAAGGTCTGATATTCCTCGGCGCGGAAGAAGCCCAGCGCGACCAATTCTTCGGCCTGATCGACCGCGTGGATGTATTTCGCGATCCAGTAGAGGGTCTGCAGATCGCGCAGCCCGCCCTTGCCTTCCTTGACATTCGGCTCCAGCAGGTAGCGCTGATTGCCGGTCTTGCTGTGGCGCTCGGCGCGCTCGGCGAGCTTGGCCTCGACGAAATCGGCGTGGGTGCGCGCGAAAAGCTCATCCCAGAGCCGCTCTCGCAAGGTCTGGGCCAACGGCTCGTTCCCGCACAGGAAGCGATGCTCCAGAAGCGCCGTGCGGATCGTGATATCCTCGCGCCCGAGCCGCAGACATTCGGCCACAGTGCGGCTCGCATGACCGATCTTCAGCTTCATGTCCCAGATGATATAGAGCATCGATTCGATCACCTGCTCGACCCAGCCGGTGACCTTCCAGGGGACCAGAAACAACAGATCAATATCGGAATGCGGGGCCATCTCGGCGCGCCCGTAGCCGCCGACCGCGAGCACGGCGATGCGCTCACCCTCTGACGGGGTCGGGTTGGGATGAAGCTGGGTCTGGACCGCCTTGAGCGCTGTCGTGACAAGCGCATCGGTCAGCCAGGTATTGGCAGCAACGAAAGAGCGGGAATCGCGCGGATGCGTAGCGAACAGCGCTTCGAGCCGTGCCGCGCCCGACTTGAAGGCCGTGCGCAACTCCGTGACGATGACCTTGCGCTGCGCCTTCGCCCCTTCCGCCCGGACACGGGCCAGTTCCGTGTCGAGCCGCACCTGCAACGCCTTGAGGTCGAGCACATCTTCGGGCGGGAACAGCAACGCTGCGCGCTCGGAATAGCGCGCAGTGTCAGGCAATGTCAGCGCCACTGGCGTCAAACTGTCGGAACTCAGGACCCGCTCCTCGCGAAGCTGCGCGGCGCGGGGCTCAGGACCCGGACCCGCTGGTTGCGGATTTCAGCCACAGCGAGTGCGCGCTCATTCGTCCCGTCACGGCGGAACCGGAAAATCCCGTTCACCCCGACAAACCCGTTCGGCTGGGTCAGCGCCTCGACCGAAAACGGCGTTGACCCGCCCCGCCGCATCAGCGTGCCGACCGCCGCAATCGCATCATAGCCCAGAGCGGCCACTGGCGAGGGCGTGTTCCCATGCGCTGCACGGTAGCGTGCGCGGAACTGATCGTTGAGGCTGGGGTCCGGCAAGGCAAACCATCCCCCCTGCAGCCCCGACAATTCCAATGTTGCAGGCGGGATATCCCAGCGCGTCAGCCCCATGAACTGGTAATCGCGCGGCGAGACATTGTTTTGCGGCAGGCTCTCGGACAGGAGCGGCAGCGCCCCCTCCGATCCTGCGGTCATCAACAGGCTCTGCGCACCCGAAGACTGCGCCGCCTGCGCGATCCGCGGCAGAGCCTGCGTGATGCCTTGCTGCGAGAACGGATAGGACTGCGTCGCGACGATGGTGGCCGCCGTGCGCTGTGCCGCTGCCTGGATGGCGCGCTCGGCCACTTCCCCCGCCGGGGTCTGCTCTGACAGGATCATCACCCGACCCCGTCCTTGCTGCGCCGCATATCCGAGGATGCGCGTGGCCGTGTTCTCGAATAACGGCCCAAGAAGAAACACATTGCCGCCCGCAATATCGGGGTTGTTCGAAAAGCTCAGGACATTGACCCCCGCTTGCGCGGCAACCGGGCCGACAGCGGCTGTGACAGGCCCGTGCAGCGGCCCGAGAATGATCCGCGCTCCGTCATTTATCGCCTCCGCCGTCCGTTGCGCGGCACGGCCAGGATCGACACCGACCTGATAAATGCGCAGGTCGATTTGCACCCCGTCGAGATCAGCCATCGCAAGGCGCGCTGCGGCTTCAAGCTCGCGCGCGAGGGTCTGACGCCCGGAATCACTGTCCCCGCCCGGCAGCATCAGTGCCACGACAGCCGGTCGCGCAGGTCCCCCTGCGATCCCGCCAAGCGCCGGCACATCGCAGGCCGCCACGGCCACAGAGGCCGTCAGCAAGCCCATCATGCCACGTCGGCTGAGCCTCGCGGATTGAACCGATGGGATTGGTTTACGCATACACCTTCACTCCTGCCTTGCATCAGATGATCCCAGACGACACAGTAAGGAAGCAGGCCCGCGAAGTAAACGCTGGTCTGTGTTTTCCCTTATCCAAAGCTTGATGCCAGACATGCCCGATGATGCCCAGACCAGCCCGCCCTCCCGCGCAACGCCGCCGGGGCTGCATCTGATCGCGACCCCGATTGGCACTGCGCGCGACATCACTCTGCGCGCCCTTGATCTTTTGGCCGGGGCTGACATGCTGGTGGCCGAAGACACGCGCAGCCTGCGCCACCTGATGGAAATCCATGCCATTCCGCTGCGCGGCCGTCGGGTGCTGGCCTATCACGATCACAACGGGGCCAAGATGCGGCCAGTGATCCTGTCGGCGCTGGAAGCGGGCAAGAGCGTCGTCTATGCTTCCGAGGCAGGCACGCCACTCGTGGCCGATCCGGGCTTCCAACTGGCGCGCGCGGTCATCGCAGGCGGGTTCGATCTCCACGCGGCCCCCGGACCATCGGCGGCGCTCGCGGCGCTGACTGTGGCAGGGCTGCCCAGTGACCGCTTCTGCTTTCTGGGCTTTGCGCCCCCACAGGCCAGCGCGCGGCGCAAATTCATCGCCGAGGCCGCGACAATCCCCGCGACACTGATTTTCTATGAATCGCCCAAACGCATTAACCAACTGTTAGAGGCTTTGTGCGACGGTCTGGGTGCGGATCGTGAGGCAGCGCTGTGTCGGGAATTGACCAAGAAACATGAAGAAGTGCTGCGTATGCCGTTGGGCGCACTGGCTGATGCCTTGCGCGCGCGGAGCTTGAAAGGGGAAATCGTGCTACTGGTGGACCGTGGCAAGGACAGAGTTGCCGATGCGCAGACCCTCGATGCAGCGCTGACCGAGGCACTGGACGAGATGCGGTTGAAAGAGGCGGTCGCGCATGTCTCGCAATCCCTCGGCCTGCCGCGCAGACAGGTCTATCAGGCGGCGCTCGCCAAGGAGAAAGCGGAATGAAACAGCAACGGAACTATCATGCCGGATTGGCCGCCGAAACGAATGTCCTGCGCGGCTATCTGGATCAGGGCTATGAGATTCTTGCGCAGCGGTTTCGCGGTCTGCGCGGCGAAATTGATCTGGTCCTGAGCAAAGACGCCACTGTCATCTTCGTCGAGGTCAAGAAAAGCCGAAGCTTTGAAGCGGCTCTCGCACGGCTTACGCCACCGCAAATCCGTCGGATCATGGCAACAGCGACGGAATATCTGGGACGCATGCCCATGGGCCAGCTGACCGAGACGCGCTTCGATGTCGCGCTGGTTGATGCGCATGGTCAGGTCTCGGTCATGGAGAACGCGCTCGTCCCCTGAGCGCGCCCATTGCAAGCGCCGCGCGCATCCGTCATCAAGGGTCGGCACAGGCGCGATCTGTGCGCCAATGACATGAGGACAGAATGGCCCTGCGCGTAGCTTTCCAGATGGACCCGATCGAGTCCGTCGACATCTTCGCCGATAGCAGTTTCCGCATCGCGTTTGAGGGACAGACGCGCGGTCACACCATCTATGTCTACACGCCCGACAAGCTTGCCTATCGCGAAGGGCGCATCACGGCGCAGGCCCGCGCGGTCACATTGCAACAGGTCAAGGGCGCGCATGTCACTTTCGGGCCGGAGGAAACGCTCGATCTCGCCGGGGTCGATGTCGTCTGGCTGCGCCAAGACCCGCCCTTCGACATGGGATATATCACGACGACGCATCTGCTCGACATGATCCACCCGCAAACGCTGGTCGTGAATGACCCGTTCTGGGTGCGCAATTATCCCGAAAAGCTCCTTGTGCTGCGTTTTCCGGACCTGACGCCGCCCACGATGATCGCCCGCGATCTTGCGACGATCCGCGATTTCAAGGCCGAACATGGCGATGTCATCCTCAAGCCACTTTACGGCAATGGCGGCGCGGGTGTTTTCCGGCTGGACCCGAATGACCCCAATCTCGCGTCCCTGCATGAACTGTTCACCGGCATCAATCGTGAACCGCTGATCGTGCAGAAATTCCTGCCTGCAGTGAGCAAGGGCGACAAGCGGATCATCCTCGTTGATGGCACCCCCATCGGCGCGATCAACCGCGTCCCCGCCGCGGGGGAGACACGTTCCAACATGCATGTCGGCGGACGTCCGGAGCCTGTCGCCCTCACCGAGCGCGATCAGGAGATCTGCGCCGCCATCGGCCCGCTTTTGCGCGAAAAGGGCCAGATTTTCGTCGGCATCGACGTCATCGGCGACTACCTCACCGAGATCAACGTGACCTCACCCACGGGCTTGCAGGAGTTGGAGCGGTTCGACGGAACCAATGGCGCGGCGCTGATCTGGGAGGCGATCGAGGCACGACGCGCATGAGCTGGCAGCTGAAAGTCATGCGCGTTTTCCTGCGCCATATCGCGCGCCGGTCGCTGGGCCGTCAGCCCGACAGCATTGCCGCGCGCAAATGGTTCGAGCGCGGCGCATGGCTCAATGCGCGCGGGCGCCCCTATCGCAGCTTCGTGCCCGACACGCTGGGCGATATCCCGGCGCTCTGGACCCAAGAGCCCAGCAATGACGAGCCTTTCATCCTGTATTTTCACGGTGGCGGCTATGTGATGGGCAACCCCCGCACCCATGCGGCGCTCGGGCGCTATCTGGCGCGCAAGAGCGGCATGCCCTGTCTGTTGCCCGATTACCGCCTTGCCCCCGAACACCCATTCCCCGCGGCCTTCGACGATGCCGTGGCGCTCTGGCGCACGCTCATCGCGCGCGGCTATGACCCCGCGCGCATCGCGCTTGGGGGGGATTCGGCAGGTGGCGGTCTGGCGCTGGCGCTTCTGGGCCATTTGTGCACACAGGACCTGCCCCGCCCCGGCTGCGTGTTTGCCTTCTCGCCGTTCACCGATCTGACCTATAGCGGCGCGTCGATCCGCGAGAATGCGAAGACTGAGTTGCTCCTGCCCCCACAGCGGTTGGAACAACTGCGTCTGCGCGTGCTCGATGGCGCCGATCCGGCGGACCCGCGCATCTCGCCCTTGTTCGCGCAGTTCAAAGGCGCGCCGCCCACGCTCATTCAGGCCGCGCGCACCGAGATCCTGCGTGACGATGCGCGCCGCATGGTCGCGCATCTGCGCCACTTCGGGGCCGAGGTCGAGCTGCAGGAGTGGGGCAACCTGCCCCATGTCTGGCAATTCTTCCATGGCTGGCTGCCTGAGGCCCGCAAGGCGCTCAATGATACGGCCAGTTTCATCCGGACACGGATTCCGGCATCCCCATCAGGCGGTAACTGATCGCTTCCGCCATATGCGGCGCGCGCACCTCTGGCGCGCCCGCCAGATCCGCAATCGTGCGCGCGACCCTGAGCAGGCGATGGTAGCCCCGCGCTGTAAGCCCGAAGCGTTCTGCTGCGCGCGTCAAAAGCGCGCGGCCCTCTGCGTCGGGGCGTGCGATCTCTTCGAGCAGCGCACCCTCGGCATCGGCATTGACGCGCAGCCCGTCATAACCGGCGTAGCGCTGGATCTGCCGTTCCCGCGCCTGCGCCACCCGTGCTGCAACAATGGCGGAGCTGTCGCCCGAAGGCGGCAGGTCGAGGTCACTGAACGCCACCGGGGGCACGTCGATCCGCAGATCAAACCGATCCATCAAGGGACCGGAAATGCGCCCCAAGTAATCTTCGCCACAGCCCGGCGCGCGGGCGCAGGCGCGGGCAGGTTCCGAGAGATAGCCGCATTTGCAGGGATTGGCCGCCGCAATCAGCAAGAAGCGGCAGGGGTAGCGAATATGCGCATTGGCCCGTGCGACCACGACTTCCCCGGTTTCAATCGGCTGGCGCAGGGTTTCCAGCACCATGCGCGGAAATTCGGGCAATTCATCCAGAAACAGCACACCATTATGCGCAAGCGAGATCTCGCCCGGTTTCGCCCCCTTGCCCCCCCCCACAATCGCCGCGACCGAGGCCGTGTGATGCGGCTCGCGAAACGGGCGGCTGCGCGAGATGCCGCCTTGCGTCAAAAGCCCGGAAATCGAATGGATCATCGAGGTCTCAAGCGCCTCCACAGCGCTGAGTTCCGGCAAGATCCCCGGCAGCCGCGCCGCGAGCATCGACTTGCCCGACCCCGGCGTGCCCACCATCAGCATGTGATGCCGCCCTGCCGCTGCGATTTCCAGCGCACGTTTGGCCCGCTCCTGCCCCTTGACGTCAAACAGATCGCGCGGGCTTTCGTCGCGCGTTACCTCGCCGGGTTGGGCTGGCGTGAGCGGGGACTGGCCGGAATAATGGCGGATCACTTGCGCAAGCGTTGCGGGCGCAAAGACGCGGGTCGCATCGACCCAGGCGGCTTCGGCCCCGCTGGCGGCAGGGCAGAACAGGGTGTGCCCGCCTTCGGCCGCCGTCATCGCGGCGGGCAAGGCCCCGGACACACCGACCAATGCCCCGTCGAGCGACAATTCCCCCAGCGCCACAGTATCGCCGACTTCTTCTGCCGGGATGATCTCCAGCGCCGCGAGCAGGGCCATCGCAATCGGCAGATCGAAATGCGACCCTTCCTTGGGCATATCCGCAGGGGAGAGGTTGATGGTGATCCGCTTGGAGGGCAGCGCGACCGACATCGACGAGAGTGCCGCGCGCACGCGTTCACGCGCCTCGGACACGGCCTTGTCGGGCAGACCAACGATCTGAAATGACGGCAATCCGGGCGAGAGGGCGCATTGAACTTCCACGAGCCGCGCCTCGATCCCTTCAAACGCCACAGTCAGGGCGCGCGCCACCATATCCACCCCCGTTCATCGAAAATTAAGACTTATGCGGGACTGATTACGAAAACGTTAACAGAAAAACGGGCTTATGGCGAAACTATGCTTACTTAATTTGGGTTACGTGTGAACCAAATCCTGTTTTGACGCGTAATGATATGCAGATAACTGCAGGGGGAAATGATGGCACTCGACTTTTCGGACGACCGCCGCATGTCACGCCAAGCGATGAAGGCGGAATTGCTTGATGCAGAAACGGAGTTGCAGCTTGCCCGCGCCTGGCGCGATCACAGGGATGAAGCAGCGCTGCATCGGTTGATCACAGCCTATATGCGTCTCGCGATTTCGATGGCCGGAAAGTTCCGCCGCTATGGCGCCCCGATGAACGATCTCATTCAGGAGGCCGGGCTTGGGCTGATGAAGGCCGCCGAGAAGTTCGATCCGGATCGCGGTGTGCGTTTCTCGACCTATGCTGTGTGGTGGATCCGCGCGAGCATTCAGGATTACGTCATGCGCAACTGGTCGATGGTGCGCACGGGTTCGACCTCCAGCCAGAAAACCCTGTTTTTCAATCTGCGCCGCGTTCAGGCGAAATTCGAGCGCGAAGCAATGGCGCGCGGTGAGGAGTTGGACGGCCATCAGCTTCGTGAATTGATCGCGCATGAAGTGGGTGTGTCGCTTAATGATGTTGAGATGATGAGCGGGCGGCTTGCGGGCTCGGATTTCTCGCTCAATGCGATGCAATCGAGCGAGGATGATGGGCGCGAATGGATTGACGTGCTCAAAGATGAAGGCCAGCAGGCCGAGGCGTCGATCGAGCATGCGCATGATACTGGGAAGCTGCGCGGCTGGCTGGTCTCTGCCATGCAGAGCCTGTCGGAGCGCGAGCAATTCATTGTCCGCGAGCGCAAGCTGCGTGAAGACCCACGCACGCTTGAATCGCTCGGAGAAGAGCTTGGCCTGTCAAAAGAGCGCATCCGCCAGGTCGAAGCTGCGGCGTTTCAGAAAATGCGGCGTATCCTGGAGAGCCAGTCGAAAGAAGTGCGTCACTTCCTCGCATGAGAGTTGCGTTTGTGCTCGCCATTGCGCTGGCTTGTCCGGTGGCAGCCGCCGAGATTGGCGCGGGTGACCTTGACACTCTGCCACAGGCTGACGTGGTGTTTCTCGGCGAAGTGCATGACAACCCCGAGCACCATCTCAACCAGGAACGCGCGATCCGAACGATCCAACCCGCCGCATTGGTCTTCGAGATGCTGACCGACGCGCAGGCCGAAAGCATCGCGCACCCCCTGCCCGATGAAGCAAGCCTGCGCGACAGTCTTGACTGGGATGCCTCCGGATGGCCGGATTTCGCCATGTATTATCCGCTCTTCGCGGCAGCACCTGACACACAGATCTTCGGGGCTGCCTTGCCGCGCGAGGCTGCGCGCGCTGCGATGTCGCAGACATTGCCCGAGGCATTTGCGGGCGATGCGGCGCGTTTCGGCCTGGCTGACCCCTTGCCCGCCGACCAACAAGAGGCGCGCGAGGCGCTGCAAGCCACCGCGCATTGTGATGCGATGCCGCCCGAGATCTTGCCTGCAATGGTCGATATTCAGCGCCTGCGCGATGCAATGCTCGCGGACGCAGCTTTGCGCGCCCATGAGGCGACAGGCGGCCCGGTCGTCGTTATCACCGGCACGGGCCATGCGAGACGCGACTGGGGGGCGCCCGCCGCTTTGGCGCGCGCCGCACCCACGCTCAGCCAACTCGCCATCGCCCAATTCGAAGCGCCGCCCGAGGCAGAGGCCGCGCCGTTCGATCTCTGGCTCGTGACCGACCCGCATCCCCGCCCCGACCCTTGCGCGGCCTTGCGCTAACCCGCGCTCGGGGCTTCCGCTTTGACGCATGAGCGCGTAAGCATTGGCAAAACGACACTCCGGGGGAATGGGTCCATGCTGGCAGGAACGCGCGTCACGCTGATCATCGGGGGCGGCATTGCGGCCTATAAATGTCTCGACCTGATCCGGCAATTGCGCAGCGCAGGCGCAGAGGTCACCCCGGTCCTGACGCACGGCGGCGCGGAATTCGTGACACCGCTTTCGGTCGCCGCCATCGCTGGGGCGCAGGTCTATCAGGATCTGTTCGATCTCAAGGATGAGGCCGAGATGGGCCATATCCAGCTCTCGCGCGCCTCTGACCTGATTCTCGTCGCCCCTGCGACGGCGGATCTGATGGCGAAGATGGCGGGCGGGCATGCGAATGACCTCGCCACGACCTTGCTTCTGGCGACCGACAAGCCGGTGATGATCGCGCCTGCGATGAACCTGCGCATGTGGGACCATCCTGCCACGCAGCGCAATCTGGCGCAGCTTCTCGCCGACGGGATCAGCGTCATCGGCCCCGGACATGGATCCATGGCTTGCGGTGAATTCGGGCCGGGGCGCATGGCGGAACCGGCGGAGCTCCTCTCGGCCATTGCAGCCCGCCTGACCGCCGGGCCG
>PXDM01000084.1 GCA_003565055.1 Paracoccaceae bacterium | reverse complement strand
TTTTCCCGCCGCTTCTGCCACTGACGGCAATCGCGCAGGATCGCAGCTGGACCGTGGGCCTGACGCGCGACGAGGCGGTGGTGACGCTGCCGGGGCTCGACAACGCGACACTGGCCGCGCGTGGCGTGACCATTTCAGCGCCGCGCGACGGGGCGATCCATCTGCGCAGCGACACGATGCGCCTGGAACTGACGCAAGCGCGCTGCCGCTTGCGCGAGGCCGATCTCATCTACCCGATCACCGCGCGGCTGTCAGGGCAATCTGCGCAGATCGCGACATCGGGATGTGCGGGCGACCCCCGCGACTTGCTCGGCGGCGGAGCGTGGCAGGTCACATCGCTTCTGGGGCAGGCGCTTGACCGCGACAGGCTGCGCGAATTGACGCTGGAGATCAGTGGCGATGCGATCTCGGGGCGGGGGACCTGTAATCGCTATGTCGGGACAGCAAGCGTTGAAGGTGGCGCTTTGGCCTTTCGTGACCTAGGCACGACGCGGCTCGACTGCCCGACGGATATGCGCAACATGGAATTGCGCTTCCTCGATGCACTCGAAGCCGTGACCGGCTTCGATATCAGCCGCGCAGGCATGCTCACGCTGCGCGCCGGGGCGCAGACAATCCTGACGGCCCGGCGACGCCCGACCCCGTAGCGCAGCACCGCGCATTGACGCTGCGGCCTTCGTGATCACCACGACCGCATCGCAACATCTGAACGGAATTGCCGGGACAATCTCTCTCTTGCAAGGGCGGAGCTGATTGGGCAAGAGCTTGCGGCCAAGGGCGCGTCGAGAGGGCACGTCTGCGATAACAGGAGCAGAGCATGAACGATATCACCCAGGAAGCCTATAATGTCACGGCCGACGAATTGCGCCAGTTCATCGAACGGTTCGAACATCTGGAGGCGGAAAAGAAGGACATCGCGGATCAACAGAAAGAGGTGATGGCCGAGGCCAAAGGGCGCGGCTATGACACAAAGGTTCTGCGCAAGATCATCGCCATGCGCAAACGCAAGCCGGACGAGATCGCCGAGGAGGAAGCCGTGATGGAACTCTACAAGGCGGCCCTGGGGATGGAGTGATCCCGTCATCCGACCAGCACAGTTCGCCTGAGGCGCGGCTTGCCAGTCTCAGGCGATGGTGGACAGGCTCGCCAGTGCCTCCAGTTTGAGTGATCCACGAGGCGTAAGCGACACGGAGTTCGAAGCGCAAGGCAGAGAAATTCAGACATGGGGCTTGCGCGCTTGCAGCTCTCTCGACCGATGTGACGCCAGCTTCCCGAACCGCATGCTGGCCCCTTGCGTCATGAAAACCGAGGCTCAGACGTCTGATACATGTCGGACTGACGCCCCGGCTGAAACGCGAAGAGACTGCGCGCAAGGCAGGGGACATCCCCACGCGCCCCTGCAGCGAAGCTCATGCCCCCTCTCGAACGCAGAATGCGGCGGCAGAGACGAGCATTACAGGCAGCTCAGGGCGCCATCACGGGACCTAGAGTTGATGGCGACCAGGCGAAGCACCGAGTTCGCGCATCGGTGGGAAATAGCGGTCTTTTTTGCCTGTCAGTCGCGGCAAGAGGGCCAGAAAACGACGCACTTCCGCTGTTTCAGGTGCGGCGCAAAACCGCAGCCCGCAGACATCCGCGTCGACCCAGCGGATTTCGGCATCGAGCATGTTGCCCTTGATATGGACCCGCAATTCCTCGCCCGGTTTCGGGGCGATCAGCCCGCTGATCTTGAGCCCACCCTTGCCGATATCTTCGACATGAGCCGTTTCCCGGCGTCCGTTGCGCAAGACACCAACCGTCAAGCGCACGCGCGAACGATTTGCACGAAACATCCCGTTCTCCCCAATTTCCCATACACCCGAAGGCAGTATGACAGCGGGAAGTTGATGCCGCGTTAATGGCCTTGGGTGTTTGGGTCGCTCAGAGCGCCAGCTCGGCCCAGATCGGCACGTGATCGGAGGGCTTTTCGCCCGCCCGCACCTCAGTATCAATCTGACAGTCGCACAAGAGATCGGCGGCATGGCAGTTGAGCAGGATATGGTCGATGCGGATGCCGTCATTGCGCTCGAAAGCGCCGGCCTGATAATCCCAGAAGCTGTAATGTCCCGGCCCCGTCCTGCGCGCGCGAAACGCATCGGTCAGGCCCAGATGGACGATCTGGCGATAGGCCTTGCGCGAAGGCAGGCGAAACAGCGCGTCTTCGCGCCAGGCTTCGGGACGGGCCGCGTCTTCGGCCTGTGGGATGATGTTGTAATCGCCCATCACGGCAAGCGGCATCTCCAGCGTCATCAGATCTCGCAGCCGCGCCTCCATCCGCGCCATCCACGTCAGTTTATAGGCATATTTTCCGCCCGCAACCGGCGCCCCCGCCGAATCGAGTTCGACCGGATTGCCATTGGGCAGATAGAGCCCCACGACGCGCAGCGCGCCTTTGGGCGTGCTGACCGTCGCCTCGATCCAGCGCGCCTGCGGGTCGTCATCATCACCCGGCAGACCACGCGTGACATCTTCCAGCGGCAATTTCGAGACGATCGCAACCCCATTGAACCCTTTCTGGCCATGGGTTTCGAGATGGTAGCCCTTGTCCTCGATCAGCGCGCGAGGGAAGGTCTCGTCGGTGGATTTGATCTCCTGCAGCACCGCGAGATCAGGCTGCGCTGCATCGAGCCAGCGCCCGAGGGCCGGGCCGCGCGCCTTGATGCCGTTGATGTTGAAACTTGCGATTTTCATAGGCCCGCGCCCCTTGGCTTTTGGCGCGACCCTGCCATCCCACGCCTGCCCCGGCAAGAGCGGAAGCGCCCGCAAATGCGCATTGAAAGAGCAGGTTCTGCCGCCGCAATTCGCTTTATGCCTATTTATTGGGCTTACCGCCTTGTTTTTATGCGCAAGCATTCGGGCTTGTGGACTGTCACTATGGCGCTTTCCGCCGCGGATTGCACGCGGCGGCAGAGCGCGCACAACAGGGGGTAAGGAGCCCGACATGAACGCTTTGGCCACGATCACGCAACATCAACGCAGCGACGGGCGCGCGCATGTGGCCTTCCGGGCGCAGGGCGGACAGCCACGTCTGAGCGAGCTCGCGCAGCGTGGATCGGCCAAGGCAATTGTGCTGGATGGGCGCGAGACGGTTTTCCTCAACACCTCGGGCGGGCTGACGGGCGGCGACCGGCTGGACTATCAGCTGACCCTTGGCGACGGGCTGCGGATGACGGCCACGACCCAGACCGCCGAGCGCGTCTATCGCTCCACCAGCGGGCAGGCGCAGATCTCGGTCGGGCTCGACGTCGGCGCGGGCGCGCATCTCGACTGGCTGCCGCAGGAAACGATCCTGTTTGACTGCGCTCGGGCGCGGCGGCGCACCGAGATCACGCTGGGCGAAGGGGCCACCTGTCTGATGGCCGAAACCATCGTCCTTGGCCGCGCGGCCATGGGTGAGCGCGTCGAGACGCTCGATTTTCATGACTGGCGGCTGGTACAACGCGGCACCCTGCCAATGCATCTCGAAGCGCTGCGGCTGACCGATGCGCGTCTGCGTGCGGGCGCGGCGGGGCTTGGCGATGCGCGGGCACTCGCGACCGTGGTGCTGGTCGCGCCCGACGCGCCCGACCGGCTGGAGGCGGTGCGCGCTGTGCTGACACAAGCGGATGTGCGGGCGGCGGCGTCCAGCCTGCCGGGGCGGTTGGTCGTGCGGCTTCTGGCGCGCGACAACTGGCCCCTGCGCCGCCAAATGGTCGATATTCTAACCCTGCTGCGGCGCGCGCCCCTGCCCCGCGTCTGGCAAATCTGAGGAACGCCGATGAATCTGACCCCAAGGGAAAAAGACAAGCTTCTGGTCTCGCTCGCCGCCATGGTCGCGCGCGGACGGCTGGCGCGCGGTGTGAAGCTCAACCACCCCGAAGCGATTGCGCTGATCACGGATTTCGTGGTCGAGGGCGCGCGCGATGGCCGGTCAGTGGCTGATCTCATGGAAGCCGGCGCGCATGTGATCACAGCCGCGCAATGCATGCAGGGTGTGCCCGAAATGATCCATTCCGTGCAGGTCGAGGCGACATTTCCCGACGGCACCAAACTTGTCACTGTCCACCACCCCATCCGCTGAAAGGTTCGACCCATGCGTTACACTCTGCCGCTGTTCCTGCTTGCCCCAAGCGTTGTCCTCGCCCATCCCGGGCATGATCATGCGGACGGTTTCGCATCAGGGCTGGCGCATCCCCTGCTGGGGGTCGATCATCTGATTGCAATGCTGGCCATCGGTGTGCTGGCGGCACTTCTGGGCGGTCATGCGCGCTGGGCAGTGCCGGGCAGCTTCCTGGCGGGGATGCTGGCTTTCGGTCTGATCGGCGTCGGCGGGGCCGAGAGCGCGCTGGCCGAGCATGTGATCATCGCCTCGATTATCGTTCTGGGCGCGGCCATGGCGCTGGCGCTGCGCCCGCCCCTGGTCGTGTTGGCCGGGTTTGCCGCGCTGTTCGGCGCAGCGCATGGCTATGCGCATGGGGCTGAGGGTCCGGGCGGGCTGGACTATCTGGCAGGCTTCATGCTGGCCACAGCCGCCCTGCATGGCGCAGGCTACGCGCTGGGCGCACAGATCGCAAGCCGCGCAAGCTGGATGCCGCGCGCAACGGGCGGCGTGATCGTGCTGACCGGCGCCGCATTGGCGCTGACGTGAAGGGAGGCGCGACCATGATCCCCGGCGAAATCCTGACCTCTGACGCGGAGCTTGAGCTGAATACCGGGCTGGAGGTGACGCAACTGATGGTCGCAAATACGGGCGACCGGCCTGTGCAGGTCGGCAGTCACTACCATTTCGCCGAGGCCAATCCGGGGCTCGATTTCGACCGCGAGGCCGCGCGCGGCAAGCGGCTGGACATTCCCGCCGGGACCGCTGTGCGCTTCGAGCCGGGCCAGTCGCGCGAGGTAGCTCTGGTCCCTTATGGCGGCGGGCGCATGGTTTACGGGTTCAATGGCGCGATCATGGGCGCGCTGGACGGGGCTTGAGCGATGGTACCGCTGTTTCGCCTCTGGACGACCTCGGCCCTGATCGCGATGGAAGCGCAGGCGGTCATCGCCATGCGGCTCTGGGGGATGGCGGGACTGTGGCATGTGGCCACCAATGAAAACCGCCGCATGGTCGAGGAAAAGCTGAACGCCGCGCAAAAGGGCATGATCGCAGCCAGCGGCACGGCCTTGCGGGGCGGCGATGCGGTCGCGGTGATCTCGAAGGCCGCAGCCCCCGTGCGCCGCGCGACACGCAGCAATGTGACACGGCTGCAGAAGGGCACTCCCCTGCTGCCCGCCAAGAAAGGACGCTGACATGGCCTACAGGATTTCCCGTGCCGCCTATGCCGATATGTATGGGCCGACTGTGGGCGACAAGCTGCGCTTGGGCGACACGGATCTGATCATCGAGGTCGAGCGCGACCTGATCACCGAGCGCGGCGGCTACGGCGATGAGGTCAAGTTCGGCGGCGGCAAGGTGATCCGCGACGGCATGGGCCAGAGCCAGATCACGCGGGCCGAGGGCGCGATGGACACCGTCATCACCAACGCGCTGATCGTGGACCATTCGGGCATCTACAAGGCCGACGTCGGGCTGCGCGACGGGCGCATCCACAAGATCGGCAAGGCCGGCAACCCCGACACCCAACCCGGCGTCGACATCATCATCGGCCCGGGCACCGAGGTCATCGCGGGCGAGGGGCGGATCCTGACGGCGGGCGGTCTGGACGTGCATATCCACTTCATCTGCCCCCAGCAGGTGGAGGACGCGCTGCATTCGGGCCTGACCACCATGCTGGGCGGCGGCACGGGGCCGGCGCATGGCACGCTTGCCACGACGTGCACGCCGGGGCCGTGGCACCTCGGCCGGATGATGCAGGCGGCCGATGCGCTGCCGATGAACCTGGCGTTCGCGGGCAAGGGCAACGCCAGCCTCGCGCCGGCGCTGGTGGAGCAGGTCGCAGCCGGGGCCGCGGCGCTGAAGCTGCACGAGGACTGGGGCACGACGCCCGGCGCCATCGACTGCTGCCTGGGCGTGGCGGACGCCATGGACGTGCAGGTGATGATCCACACCGACACGCTGAACGAATCGGGGTTCGTGGAGAACACGCTGGCGGCCATCGGCGGGCGCACCATCCACGCCTTCCACACCGAAGGCGCGGGCGGCGGCCATGCGCCCGACATCATCAAGGTGTGCGCGGCCCCGAACGTGATCCCGTCCTCGACCAACCCGACGATGCCCTACACCGTCAACACCATCGAGGAACACCTCGACATGCTGATGGTGTGCCACCACCTCGACAAGTCGATCCCCGAGGATGTGGCCTTCGCCGAATCGCGCATCCGGCGCGAGACCATCGCGGCCGAGGACATCCTCCACGACATGGGCGCGTTCTCCATCATGGCGTCGGACAGCCAGGCCATGGGGCGGGTGGGCGAGGTCATCATCCGCACCTGGCAGACCGCCCACAAGATGAAGCTCCAGCGCGGCCGGCTGGCGGAGGAACAGGGCGACAACGACAACCTCCGTGTGCGCCGCTACATCGCGAAATACACCATCAACCCGGCCATCGCGCATGGCATCAGCGCGCATGTCGGCTCCATCGCCGAAGGCAAGCGGGCGGACCTGTGCCTGTGGTCGCCCGCCTTCTTCGGCGTGAAGCCCGAGATGGTGCTGATCGGCGGCACCATCGTGTGCGCGCAGATGGGGGACCCCAACGCCTCCATCCCGACGCCGCAGCCGGTCTATTCGCGGCCGATGTTCGGCGCGCTGGGGCGGTCGGTGGAACGCTCGGCCGTCGTCTTCGCCTCGCGCGCGGGGGTGGAGGCGGGCATCGGCGACGCGCTCGGGCTGGCCAAGGAGGTGATCGCGGTGGAGGGCTGCCGCGGCATCGGCAAGGCCGACATGATCCTGAACGACGCCATGCCGCGGATCGAGGTCGATCCCGAACGCTACGAGGTGCGCGCCGACGGCGAGCTTCTGACCTGCGAGCCCGCGGCCGAACTGCCGCTGGCGCAGCGCTATTTCCTGTTCTGAGCGCCGCGCCCATGCCCCGGCCGATGCCGCCCGCGCCTGGGGTCGGGTGCGCCCCGGCCGTCCGCGACCTCCCGGCGCTTGGCCTGGCGGCGCGGCGCCCCTATGAATGGTCGGGGGCCATCGCGCCGGCCATCCCCCGACATGGGCAGGGCG